>JBDSHD010000292.1:0-3798 GCA_039918655.1 Dehalococcoidia bacterium
GTCCACAAGACACTCTTCAACTTCGGAGCAATGATGGTCTCCGGATTCGCGGCTGTCGGCGTACTTAACAGCTTCAGCGGTCTCAACTACGGCACCGACTGGCCCGAGGTAATCATCCCCGCTGCACTCGCCGGAATGGCGAACTTCAGCGTCAACACCGTACTCGTCGCCTCCGCAATCGCCTTGAACACCCGCACCAGCCTCCGGTCCATCTGGTCTGAGCACTTCCTCTGGCTGCTCCCCCACTACGCGATCCTCTCATTCATCGCGCTCGCCATGGTGGCCGCTTACCAGTCCATGGGCCTCTGGGGAGTCGCCGTCTTCATCGCTCCGCCAGTGGCGATGCGACTCTCAATCAAACAGTATCTCGACCGCACAACCAGCAGTGTTATCGAACTGCACGACGCGCACGTACAGCTCCAGGAAGCTCACGGTCAGCTCACGGCTGCCATGACTGGCCTCGGTAACGCCTACGACGGCACTCTCCGCTCACTGATGGCCGCCCTCGACGCTCGTGACACCGAAACTGCCGGCCACTCTGACCGAGTCGCAGACCTGACGATGGCGATTGCCACCGAGCTGGCCATCGACCAGGGCAGCGACGACTGGCGCTACATGTCCTGGGGCGCCCTCCTTCACGACGTTGGCAAGATCGCCATCCCGGATGAGGTCCTGCGCAAACCCGGAAAGCTCACGGACGACGAGTGGGACCAGATGCGGACCCACCCACGCGCCGGGTTCGAGATCCTTCGCGCCATCGACTTCCTCGCTCCTGCCTGCGAGATAGTCCTCGCCCATCACGAACGCTACGACGGCACCGGCTATCCTCGTGGCCTGGCAGCCGAAGAGATACCGCTGGGCGCCCGCATTTTCATGGTTGCCGACGCCTTCGACGCTATGACATCGAACCGGACCTACCGCAACGCAATGCCCGCCGAGGAAGCGCTGGCGGAAGTACTGCGCAACAGCGGCACTCAGTTTGACCCGTCCGCCGTCAGAGGATTCCTCAGCGTCTACCAGAAGCGGTTCGTGGGGACCGTGCACCACCGCCACTTTGGCGGAAATGGGGGCGGGCGCCTGGAACTGACCGATTCCCTCAAAAGGGCGATCGCTGAGGCCGCCGGCCTCGACAGCGTAGACTAGCTCGCAACCTCCCGCTCAACCTGTGAAGCAGTAACCCTCAGTATGTCCAGTCCCCACAAAGCGCCGACGGATTCGCAACCTCATCCCCACCGGTCTATAATCCTTTCGGCATGCCCGACGTTGCCCTCCCCTACGGTGAATCGACCGTCCAGGTTTCCCTCCCCGAACGCACGCGCCTGATCGGCGGCGGCAACGGCGGCCCTCGCCTGCGACCGGCGCCGGATCAGGCAGCCGCGGTCAGGGAAGCGCTTGCCAACCCGATCGGCATGCCCCGCGTCGGTCATCTCGTCCAGCCCGGCGCCAAAGTCCTTATCGCCTTCGACGACCCCACCGCCCCATCGTTCGGACCCGTCCGTTCCCTCGCCATCGAGGCCGTCCTCGAAGAACTCGCCGAGGCCGGCATCCCAGAGACCAACGTCACGCTCATCTGCGCCAACGCCCTCCACCGCAAGTGGACCAGCGACGAGCTATCCAGCATCCTCGGTCAGTCTCTCGTCGACCGCTTTGGCGACCGCCTTCTCTGCCACGACGCCGAAGACCCCGGCGCCATCGTCCACCTCGGGACCACCGAATCCGGGTACGAGGTCGATATCCATCGCCTCGTCGTTGAATCCGGCCTGACAGTCTACGTCAACGCCGCCAACCACCTCGGGTTCAACGGCGGCTGGAAGTCGGTCGCCGTCGGCCTTTCCACCTGGCGTTCGATCAACCACACACACAACCCGGACGGCATGTCGATGTCCGTACGCGGTAACCGGATGCACCACGTCTTCGAGGAGCAGGGCCACTTCATCGAACAGAGACTCGGCCGCCGCATCTTCAAATTCGAGACGCTCCTCGCCAACCCCGCGCAGATCGCCAGCGTCTGGGCCGGTGGCGTCGATGAATGCCGTGTCGCTGCGATGGACCTCCAGGCCTCAATGCACAAGCCGCGCCGAGACCAGGCTGCCGAGAAGGCCGACATCGTGATCTACGGCATCCCCAACTGGAGCCCATACGCCACCTTCGCCCGCATGAACCCCATCCTCACACTCATCTCATCCGCGCTCGGCTACCTGGGTGGCTACATCGAGGCCGTCGGCAAGCCTGGCTGCTCGGTCATCATCGCCACGCCCTGCCCGGACGACTGGGACATGGAACACCACCCGTCCTACAAAGAAGTCTGGGAGCGCGTCCTTCCGGCCGAGAAAGACCCCTACCGCATCACCGAGCGCTTCGGAGACGAGTTCGCAACCCACCCCGGCTACATCGAGCAGTACCGCTTCGGTTACGCCTTCCACCCCGTGCACGGCATCCTCGCCACGCACCCGCTCAAGCGCCTGAAGCACGCCGGCCGCGTCTTCGTCGCCGGCGCTCAGGACCCGGACGTGCCCCGCCACATCGGCTTCATCCCCACCTCAACCGTTGAGGACGCAATCAAAGAAGCCGAGAAGATCCACGGTACGGACTGCGCGATCGCCTGCGTCCGCAACCCCCAGGGGGTCTAACTACCCCGTCGCAGCCCTACCCAGTCGCGCTCCGACACTACAATCCCGCTGGCAACACTTTCTTCAGCCGTAACCAAACCTTCCCGATGGCAGGCGTCTCCGCCGAAAAGTCCTGGGTCAGCACCTTCTCCGGAGTGACGATGATCGTCACTTCTTCTCCTTGCTGGACCTCATTCTCAGCGACGCGCTGGTAGGCCATGCCGCCCACCAACCCCAGGTAACGCCGGGCGATCTTCACGCCAAAGTCCTGTCGCCCCCCTTCCAGCACCGCTCTTCCGTGGATGGTCACGCTCTTGTATGGCGCGTCCTCGTCCTGCACACAGACGGTCACCCGCGGGGTCACGCTCGATGTTCCGGGCCTTCACACTGTCCCGGCTCGTTCGCATCAGGACGCGCCCACCCTCGTACAGGTACCAGATTGGCGTCAACACCGGCTCCCCCTGAGAACCAATCGTCGCCAGGACAGCGACGTGCCGGCCCTCCAGGAACCGTTTCCTCTGCTCGCCGTTCAAACGCTTCGGCATCGAGTACCTCCATGCTGCCTGACTGCCAGGCGGCTACTTCGCGAAAGTCCCCTCCAGCTTCCCATCATCCAGCGGTCCCGCCGCCTCAATCGCCGCTATCACGTCCGCCGCAGGCACACCCGCGTCCAGCCCAAGCTTGGAATCGAGGGCAGTCACGATGATGCGGTACGTGTGCTCCTCACCATCCGGCGGGCACGGGCCGCCGTAGCCCACGTCGCCGAAGTCGTTCTTCGCCTGTCTCGCCTCGCTCGGCAGCTCCGGACTGCCCGGCGTCACCCCGAACCCCGTCACCTTCACCGGGATGTCGAACACCACCCAGTGCGCGAAGTTGCCCGCATCGGGGTCGTCCATCACCAGCGCGAGCGACTTCGCGCCTTCCGGTATCCCCGTCCAGTCGATCGGCGGAGCCACGTTATCGCCGTCACACGTGAAGTCCACCGGTATCGCTTCGCCGTCACCGAACTCGCGGGACGTGACCTTCACTCCACCGTCGCCACCGCTGGTGTCCCCGGGAGACGCGTCCGGACCACCCGAGCCACCGTCATCATCGCCACAGGCCACCATGAACGCTCCGGCAACTACCAGGAGCACGAGAAACACGAATCTCAGCATTAACTTACCTCCAGTCATTTCACGTACTTTTC
>JBDSHD010000293.1:0-2926 GCA_039918655.1 Dehalococcoidia bacterium
TGCGTCAGGGACACGTATACCTTCAACTTCCCAGGCGCGCCGTCTGACCTGGTCGCCACATTCAGGACGTACTACGGCCCAACCATGAACGCATTTGAAGCTGCTGGAAAGGACGGTCGAGCAGCCGGCTTGCAGCAGGAGCTCGAAACCCTTTTCCAGGAGCAGAACAAGAGCCCGAACAAGGACGCGACCTCCATTCCTGCAACTTTCTTGCGGGTTATCGTTTCGCTCTAGAACAACGACGTGAGCCCAAAAGACGTCGAAGGGCTCGTCGCTGGTGCCTGTAATGCGCCTGCCGCAGGCTGCAATCGATCGGGCAGCTCCTGGGCCAGGCGGAATCGAGCAGGGAGCTGTGGGGCGGAGACAGAGGGTCATTTCCCGGCGAAATCGCGGAAATCGGGCTTCACCAGATACGAATTGCGAAACCTAATTTTCCCAAGCGGGGAGCCAACGTGCCATTCCCCCCTCCACATCCGCAGCCGCATCCCCTACCCTGAAGTGACAAGGTACGGCAGGTCTTCAGCCTGCCAACCGGGGATGGGAGGGGCACTATGCCACGTGGAGGAAAACGAAAAGGCGCCCAGGGGCAACCTCAACTGTCTACCCGCCTCCGGAGGGCCCTCAGGCAATTCGCCGAGATCGGTGCCCCGACGCAGGTAGTACTATTCCGGAAGTAAGCTGCGAGCTATCGCCAAAACACGAAAATTACGAAACAGTTTCCGGATGCTAATAGTGACGTCCCCTCTTGGACCTGTTCGTCTATTAGCCTGTCCTTAGAGGGCCTCAGGGTGAGCGGGACAGCGTGCGATGCGTCGGAGCAGGCGTTGCGTCATGGATTCCCCCGGACGGATCCGTTGGAATCCTTTGCGGGAGCGGCGGCGGCGAGTAACTTCCAGCCCACCGGACTGCGCTATACTACCGATAGACGTAATGTTGGGTGAGCTATCGCCTCCACGATTGGCGTCCGGCGCTATCGGCCGGACTCGTTCCGCCTTTATTTCCAGGCCCTCCCTGCACTCAGGCTGTACCCGATGCTGACCGATAAGATCAGCACCCTCGCGGCACTCACGGATCCCGTGACTGTCGAAATGGGAACCACCGTCACTGACCTCATTCAGAAGATCAGGCGGCACAAGGTTGGCTGCGTCCTCGTGACTGAGGGCGATCGGGTGGTGGGCATTATCACTGAGCGGGACATCCTGCTGAAGGTGGTGGCCCGAGACGTACCCTTCACGTCGCCCGTTGAGGACTTCATGACCCGGAACCCCGTCGTGTTGGGGCCGGAGAAGACCGTGGGTGACGCGGTCAAGATCATGAACGAGATGAACTTCCGCCATGTGCCGGTCGTATATGCGGACGGACGAGCCCGCGGGATAGTCAGCATTCAGGATGTAATCAACCTTGTGGCGGAATCGTTCCCGCAGCACGTCCTGAACTTGCCGCCGCGGCCTCACCAGAAGATGGCAAACCGGGACGGCGGATAATGATGACCAGGGGGCACTAATGGCGACTGAAGCTAAGAAGAGTCCGGGCGCCGGGAAGGTCCGGGTTGAAGAACTCGATCGGGTGACGATCCGGTTCGCCGGAGACTCCGGGGACGGGATGCAGCTTGCCGGTCTGCAGTTCACTAACACGTCAGCTTTATTTGGGAATGATGTCAGCACGGTCCCGGACTTCCCGGCAGAGATACGGGCGCCGGCGGGATCGATACCCGGCGTAAGCGCCTTCCAGGTCAGCTTCTCGAGCTACGACATCCACACGCCGGGGGACGAGCCGGACGTCCTGGTAGTAATGAACCCCGCGGCGCTGAAAGCACACATCGCTGACCTTCCGCGCGGGGGCACACTCATCGTCAATACCGATGAGTTCACGGAGTCGAACCTCCGCAAGGCCCTGTATGGGTCGAACCCTCTTGATGATGGATCGCTGGACGCCTACCGCGTCGTTCGCGTGCCGGTGACGAGTATGAACGCCAGGGCGCTCAAGGACAGTGGCCTTGCCACCAAGCAGATTGACCGCTCCAAGAACTCCTTTGCGCTCGGCTTGATGTTCTGGCTTTACGAGCGGCCCATGGAATCGACCGTCCGCTGGTTCAACGAGAAGTTCGCTCGCAACCCACAGGTGAGGGACGCGAACATCGCGACGATGAAAGCCGGCTACAACTTCGGCGAGACGGCCGAGTTGTTCCCGGTGCATTTCCGGGTTCCGCCAGCGCAATTGCGTCCGGGTCATTACCGCAACATCACCGGTAACGAAGCTACGGCGCTGGGTTTCCTTGCCGCCTCGAAACTCTCAGGACTGCCGTTGTTTTACGGCAGTTACCCGATCACCCCGGCGAGCGACATCCTGCATGAACTGGCGCGGTTCAAGAACTTCGGTGTGAGGACGTTCCAGGCGGAGGACGAGATCGCGGCGATCGGATCGGCGATCGGCGCCGCATTCGGAGGCTCTCTTGGTCTCACGGGCACCAGCGGCCCCGGTCTGGCGCTGAAGAGTGAGGCGCTCGGATTGGCGGTGATGGTCGAGTTGCCGATCGTGGTCGCGATGATCCAGAGGTCCGGGCCGAGCACGGGCATGCCGACGAAGACCGATCAGGCCGACCTGTTGCAGGCGATGTTTGGCAGGAACGGCGAGTGCCCGGTTGCGATCGTGGCGCCGGCGACGCCGTCCGAGTGCTTCCTATATGCGATTGAAGCGTTCCGCATTGCGGTGCGGCACATGACACCGACGATATTTCTCTCGGACGGCTATCTGGGCAGTGGCGCCGAACCGTGGCTGGTCCCTGATATTGATGACCTGCCCCGAATCGAGACGACCTTCGCGACCGATCCGGCCGGGTTTCACCCATACGAACGGGATCCGAAGACGCTGGCGAGGCCGTGGGCGGTACCTGGCACGCCGGGGCTGGAGCACCGTATCGGCGGCC
>JBDSHD010000294.1:0-3171 GCA_039918655.1 Dehalococcoidia bacterium
CCTCTACTTCGTACCCGGTGTCATTCGAAAGGTCGCGGACAAAATCGGTGATCGCACAGGCGTCGAGGTCCTCGACCTTGCCGCACCCGGTGCAGACCAGGTGGTGGTGGTGCCCGCGCTCCGACACCAGATAGTGCATGCTGCCGTCTTCCAAGAGCACGCGACAGATAGCACCCAGCTCGACCAATAGCCTCAAAGTTCGGAATACGGTCGCCCGCCCGGCGCCGCGGCACCGGGTCACGAGGTCGTCCGCCGTGAAATGCCCGTCTTGCGCCAGGATCGCGGCGATCACCGCTCGGCGCGACGGCGTGACTCGATAGGCGCGAGCCTCCAGTTGCAGCGAGATTCGTTCGAGGTCAGACATGATACTTCGTCTCAGTGAGACACTGTATCAATGACTGATCGCCATTGTCAAACAGGCTTATTCCTGCGGGATCTCCGAGTAGAGCGCCCACTCCCCGGAGGGACCGTCGAGGCCACCCGGGATCGTCTCGACGGTGACACCGATCCCGGTGGGCGGAGAATCAAGGTAACCCAGGCTCATGGTCACAAGGCACTTGCCGTCCTGCGGTTGGAACGTTGCCATGGGGTGAGTCCCGTCCTCGTTGACGACCCAGACCTGGTAGAGCATCCCGGGCGGCAACGTCTCCATGCCATAGCACTCGACGACTCCCTGGCGAACATCCGCACTGTACGTGTAGCGAGCCGCACTATTGTCGTTCGTCGACATCGGGGCCACCTCAAGCTCCTGCGCATTATCGTCATTGGACACCGCCAGCAAGATCTCCTGCTCGGCAACGCGCGTTTCCGTATCGGCAATCTGCTGCTCTAGCGCAAAGGTCGAAGCGCGTATTTCTGAATTGAGGGCTGAGTTCTCATTCTCGAGATCGTTCACTTGCTGCTGCATCGATAGACCGAAGACGATCGCCACAACCGACGCCACTCCCATCGCCCCCGCAGCAGCCGGCCAGCCAAAGCCCAGCCGCCCGAAGAAACCGGGCTTCTTCTCGGTGCGAATCGGCATGGACTCCCGCTGCGCCGTCGAAATGATGCGCTCACTCAGGCGCGCCGGTGCCTGGTGCAGAGGTACGCTCAGCGCAAGAAGCGCCGCGGCTTCGTGTGCGCGCCCCAGCTCGTCCCAGCATTCGACACAATCGGCCACGTGGCCTTCAACGTTTGCCGCTTCTTCGGGCTCCACTGCCCCAAGCGCGTAGGCGTCGAGGATCTCCACGATCTGCTCGCAGCTCATTACGCGTTGGTCTCCCATTTGATCTGTGGCGTCAGCGCCACTCGAAGTTTCTGCATTCCAAGTCTGATTCGAGTCTTCACGGTCCCCAATGGCTGGTTCAACCGTTCCGCAATCTCTTGTTGGGTCAGCCCCCCGAAGTAGGCCAGCTCAATCGTCTCCCGTTGCTCAATTGGAATGGACTCCATCGCCAGCATGATCAGGCGCCGTTGATCGGATACCTCTGCGCGCATCGCCGGGTCGACGTTCTCAGGCCCCGCAAACTCCCGCTCCTGCTCCTCCGGCGAGGCCGTTTCATGGCGGAACCGGCGGTTACGGGATCGGATCTCGTCCACGGCGCGGTTCCGCGAAACGGAAGTCAGCCACGTCGAGAACTTACCGCGAGTGGCGGCGTAACTTTCCGGCTTCCGCCAGATCCTGAGAAAGATCTCCTGCGTCATATCCTCCGCCACATGTGGATCGCGAACCACCCGGAGCGCGACCGAATAAACGAGGCTGCCGTACCGTGCGTAGAGCGCCCGGAAGGCGCCTACGTCCTGGTAAACGAGTCGCTGCATCAACTCCTCGTCACTGAGGTCACGGTATTTCGCCTCGCCAGTAGATACGTCACGCATAATGTCTTAGATTCCCGAACCCGGTCGCCCCATTCTACCCTGAAACCCACCAATCGAGACTTCGCCAGCCTTTAATGCGCCCTTAATGTAATCGCCCTTATCCTGTGATTGCATGTTGAGGGGCATGCGAAAGGAGAGAAGTGAAGCTTAGCAATCTCGCCCCTGTGGCCGCCGCCCTGGTAATCATGTCTCTCGTTGTCGGCACGGCCTGCGACGATAGTGACACCAGCGATTCCAATTCCGAACCGGCGGCCACCAACTCCGCCTCTGAGAACTCCACTGAAATCCGGGACGACATCCCGAACACGGTCGAACTCGTTGAGGAACTTCGGCCTTCCGTCGTTCACATCCTGAGTAAGGCCACAAGCTCTAATGTCTTTGGCCAAGCCGAGCCCCAATCGGGCGTTGGCACCGGCTTCATCATCGACGAGGAAGGTCGCATCGTCACCAACAACCACGTCATCTCCGACCAGAACGGCGACGCCGTCGACGATATCACCGTCACCCTCGCGGACGGTCGCCAATTCGACTCCACTGTCGTCGGCCGCGATCCGCCGTCCGATATAGCAGTTCTGGACATCGAAGGCGATAACCTCCAGCCTGTACCGCTCGGCGAGTCTGCCGGTCTCAAGGTCGGTCAGGACGTCGTTGCCATGGGCAACGCCCTGAACCTTCCCGGTGGCCCCACTGTTACCAAGGGCGTGATCAGCGCTCTCAATCGCCTCATCCAGGAAGGCAGCGTTAGTATCCCCGATGCCATTCAGACCGATGCTGCCATCAACCCCGGCAACTCCGGCGGCCCCCTCGTCAACGCCAGCGGTGAAGTCGTCGGCATCACCACGGCGGTTATTCGCGGCAACGCCGAGGGTATCGGTCTCGCGATCGCCATCGATACCGCGAGGCCGATCGTGGAAGAACTCATAGAATTTGGTCAGATCGATCGTGGTTTCCTCGGTGTCTCCATTGTGCAGGTAACCGAGTCCCTCGCCGGTCAATTAGACCTGCCTGTGGACTACGGCGTGGGGATCCAGACAGTGGAGGCGGGCAGTCCCGCAGACGACGCTGGCCTGCAAGAAGGCGACGTGATCGTCGGGGTTGAAGGTCAGGAGATCAAGACCACGGGCGACCTCTTCAGCGTCCTGTCCGATTACCGCGCTGGTGACGTCGTCACGGTCGAGTACTATCACGGCGGTGATAAATCGGAGACCGAAGTCACTCTGGGATAGCTCGTGACCAACTATACGGACGCGCTCGGTCATGTCCACGACACGGCCGGGCGCCCCGGGCGGATCGTGTCCCTCGTCCCTAGCC
>JBDSHD010000295.1:0-3870 GCA_039918655.1 Dehalococcoidia bacterium
GTTGACTGCCATTACGCCGACTGGCAGTTCAGGGGGCCGGACTCGGTCGTCGATTTCAGCCATCACGCTGCATTGATCGTCGGCGAGCCAGTGGCGGTCAGAGAGGCTGACATCCCGGGGCTGGTGGACCAGCTTCGCGATTGCCGGGTGACGCTCTTACGGAATGGGGAGACGATGGATACGGGCGTTGGCTCGAACGCCCTCGGTCACCCGGCGCTGGTCCTGGGGCTTCTCGCGGACGTCATCGGCACACAACCCGAAGCCGAACGCCTCACTGCGGGCGAGATCATCACCACTGGAACGCTGACGGCGGCTATGCCTGTCAAAGCCGGCGAGACCTGGCGCACAGAGGTGGATGGGCTCGCGCTTCCTGCTCTGACGTTGACGCTGGAATGAAGTTTCGGGTTAGTGGTTCTGCCTGGCGACGTGATCGCTGAACCAGCCCCGTCTCCCGGCAAACGTCTGATCGACGGGGACCAGGTTGCTCACCTTCCTGTTTGGGTGCCGTTGCCCGCAGGTCCGGCACAGGGGAGCGATTCCGACTTCGATGTGGCCCGGTCCCATCAAGATACCGCACGATTCACACTTGGGATGGGGCGCCATCTCGCGCCGTAAGCAGGCGCTGATGGACAGGTTCCAGGTGCTGGCCTCGCGCTGGGCGGGCGTCAGTTCCAGCACGGGTTGATCCGGGGTCGGCGGCGGCGCCATGGCGCCGATAATGAAGCGCTGCAACACTTCCGCTTTGACCTTGAGATCCGTATTGCGGCGGCACGAGAGGCAATCAGATTCGGGCGGATGGGCGCGTCTGTCGTCTGTGTAGCCCAATCAAGGACTCCTTTTCTCGGTAGTTGGATGAGGCCATCTGCGCCAGGGACGTCCTTCGGGGCCGTCGGTGACGATGGGCGAAACTGTTACCGCTTGCAGTGTATCACCGATCATGGGGTGGCGACGGTTGGACACGGACTCGGTGGAGGTTGGTGTCTCGATTTCCAGGGGGAAGCGTCGGCTAATGTACACCGGTTCTGGACCGTGCAACACTGTTTGGCGCTTGTCTGGCTGCGCAAGTGCTGGTATACGGATGGGTATTGCACATGCGCAGGTGGCGCACGAAAGAGGTCAGTAATGAAGATGAACGTGCAGCGGATACCGAACGTGCCGGAACGGGTCAACGAGATCCGGACTCTTACGGCGCAGATCGTGAACAAGGAGATCATCCCGAACGAGAACATGCTGTGGGCGTGGGAGTCGGACGGGAGGGTACAGGAGACCGACCGGCGTGCGGCGCGGGAGATGCGGGAGGAGATCAAGGCGAAAGTGAAGCAGGCAGGGCTGTGGGCGCCGCACCTGCCGGAGGAGTACGGGGGCGCAGGCCTGAACTTCCTGGAGCACGCTTACATGAACGAGGTGCTGGCGTATGCGGTGGGAGCCGCGTCGCTATTCGGCGTGGTCGCTCCGAACTCGGGTAACCAGACGATCCTGGTGAAGTACGGGACGGAGGAGCAGAAGAAGAAGTGGCTTATCCCGATGATCGAGAACGGGATGGAGTCGGGTTTCTCGATGACAGAGCCGGACCAGCCCGGATCCGACCCGCGTGCGATCCAGACGACGGCGCGGCGGGACGGCGACGACTGGGTGATAAACGGCCACAAGTGGTTCACGTCCAACGGGAAGAGGGCACACTTCTTCATCGTGATGTGCCGGACGGAGGACCCTGAGGGGCCGGCGGAGGCGAACGGCAAGATGACGCAGATCATCGTGCCGCGGGACACGCCTGGTGTTAACGTCATCCGCGGCGTGCCGGTATGGGGGCGAGACAGCGACCACTGCGAGATCATCTACGACGACGTGCGCGTGCCGGTAACGAACCAGCTTGGCAGCACGGGATCGGGCCACCGGGCGGCGCAGGACCGGCTGGGGGCGGGACGGGTGTTCCACTGCATGAATTCGGTCGGGCAGATGTGGCGGGCGTTCGACCTGATGATGGAGCGCTCGATGACGCGGGAGGTGCACGGGGGGCTGCTGGAGACGAAGCAGTTCATCCAGGGGTTTATCGCGGACTCCTACATCGATGTCCAGGCGGCGAGGCTGATGACGATCCACTGCGCGGAGAAGATGGAGAACATGATTGACCCGCGGACGGACATCTCGGCGATCAAGATCTTCGTCCCCGCCGCGTATCACCGGGTGGTGGACCGGGCGATCCAGGTGTGGGGCGCTGCGGGCGTGTCAGGCGACTTGCCGCTCTTCGCCATGTACCAGGGTGCCAGGGTGTTGCGCCTGGCGGACGGGCCGGATGAAGTGCACAAAATCCTCATCGCGAAGAACATCCTGAAGCGGTACCATTCCGGCGTCGGCTGGGACTTCGGGAACTAGAGACGGCTCCAACCCGCGGTGAAGCGGGGGAACACCCCGATAGGAGGACGGAGGTCCATATGAGTACGAACGGATTCGGCGGCGTTATCGGCCGCACCATTGCTGAGAGCACGCCCTGGTTCCCGGAGCGGCCGCAGTCGCCGGAAGGCGCGCCGAACGTTGTCTACATCGTCCTTGACGATACGGGTTTCGGACACCTCGGCTGCTACGGTTCAGATATCGAGACGCCGAACATGGACCGCCTCGCTGCAGGAGGGCTCCGCTACAATAACTTTCACACCACGGCGCTCTGCTCGCCGACGCGGTCGTGCTTGCTGACGGGACGGAACCACCACTCGGTGGGCGTGGGGCGCATTGCGGAGTTGGCGGCCGGGTTCCCCGGTTATTACGGTGAGGCGACGGAGCGAGCGGCCAACGTAGCGGAGATCCTCCGGCTCCACGGCTACAACACTTTCGCCTCGGGCAAGTGGCATCTCCTGCCGAATACCGACACGTCCGTCGCTGGGCCGTACGACCACTGGCCGACGAGCCGGGGTTTCGACCGCTACTACGGCTTCCTTGGCGGTGAGACTAGCCAGTGGAACCCCGACCTCGTCATGGGGAACGAGCGGGTCCAGCCAACGCGGACACCGGAGGAGGGGTATCACCTGACCGAGGACCTGGTGGACCGCGCCACTAATTTTGTCCAGGACCAGAAGTCCGTCGAACCGGACAAGCCGTTCTTCCTCTATCTTGGCTTCGGTGCCACCCACGCGCCGCACCACGCCCCGCGCGAGTTCATCGAGAAGTACAGGGGCCGCTTCGACGAAGGCTGGGACGCCGTTCGCGCCCGCGTCTTTGAGCGCCAGAAGGAGATGGGCATCGCACCGCCGGGTACGCAACTGGCGCCACGCAACGACGGTGTGCGCGCCTGGGACGACCTCGGGGAGAACGAGAAGCGCTACTTCGCGCGCACTCAGGAAGTGTTTGCCGGGTTCCTGGACCACACGGACCATCACATCGGCAGGCTGCTTGATTTCCTCGAAGGAATGGGACAGTTCGACAACACACTAATCGTCCTGATCTCGGACAACGGCGCAAGCCAGGAAGGCGGACCGATCGGCACTCCGGAGCACATTTACTTCAATTCGCTGGCCGGGGTCAGAGTGGACCTTACCGTCGACGATCTCATCGAGCACATTGATGAGCTCGGTGGGCCTCTCCACCACAACCACTACCCCACTGGCTGGGCCCAGGCCGGCAACACGCCGCTCAAGCGCTACAAGCAGAACACTCACGGCGGCGGCATCCGGGACCCGATGATCGTGCACTGGCCGGCTCGCATTAAGGATGCAGGCGGGATGCGCGACCAGTACCACCACGTCACGGACATCACGCCCACCGTACTGGAGGTCCTCGGCATCGAGGCGCCGGAAATCCACAAGGGCGTCGAGCAGATGCCGATCGAAGGCACGAGCTTCGCGTACACCTTCGAGAATCCGGACGCGCGGACACGTA
>JBDSHD010000296.1:0-4684 GCA_039918655.1 Dehalococcoidia bacterium
CCCGGCGGCGCCAACGCCTACTTCGAGACCCACAACCGCAACAAACGCGGCGTTATTTTCGACCTCAAGTCAGCCAGCGGGCGCGACGTACTCTACCGCCTCGTTGAGGGAGCGGATGTCTTCGTCCAGAACTTCCGCCCCGGCGTCGCCGAGCACCTCCAAATCGACTACGAATCACTACGCGCCCTGAAGCCGGACCTCATCTACTGCCAGGCTTCCGGCTTTGGCCTCAAGGGCCCGGACGCCCAGCGTCCTGCCCTCGACCCACTGGCCCAGGCCCGGGGCGGCGTAATGTCCGTCACCGGGGAGCCCGATGCCCCCCCGACGCGAACATTCGCCGGCTTCGCGGATCAGGTCAGCGCCTTCCTGCTCGCCTACGGGATCATGGTCGCCCTCTTCCACCGTGAGCGCACAGGGGAGGGCCAGAAAGTGGATGGCTCGCTTCTCCAATCCATCCTCGGCGTTCAGGCGTTCAACATCGGCAGCTACCTGATCTCCCGCACCTACGCCGGGTCCCCCGTCCCCCGCATGCCTCGCCGGCTCACCAATCCCCTCTGGAACCACTACCGCGCGGCCGATAACCATTGGGTGATGCTAGCGATGGCCGAGATTAGCCGCTATTGGATCCCATTCCGAGCCGCCATTCTCGAGGCCAGCGGCGAAGAGGTGGGACCTGAGACGATGTCTCTGAACTGGATCATCCAGAACGCTACCCCCGTCCTGGAACTAATCGCTCACCTCGATGAGATCTTCGCCACGAAACCCGCCCGCGATTGGGTCGAGATATTCCGCGATCACGACCTTCTAATCGAAGTCGCTCAGGACTACGCGGCGATAGAAAACGACCCGCAGGTTCTGGCGAACAACATGCTCGCGACGCTCTCTCACCCCACCCACGGCCCACTTAGAATCGTCGCGCCGCCCATCACTCTTAGTGTCACGCCCGGCGAAATTCGCACCCCGGCGCCCGAGTACGGCCAACACACTGAAGAAGTGCTCCTGGAAGCGGGCTACACCTGGGAGGACATCTCCCGGCTGCGGGATGAAAGAGCGATCGGCGCCTAGGTGCGGTCTTCCAAGAACGCCAGCGTCGATATCATCGTCGCCACACCAAAGATCAGGACCCCGAGCGGAACGTGGATCGCCACCGGGAACGTCTCATCACGCCCTGCGTACCCCAGCCCCGTCTGAGCCACAACTGCAGCCAGCAGTACCGTTACCCAGATCCACAGGTTGAACTTGCTCCAACCCCTCACCAGGAACGCCAGCACAAGCTGTACCACTACCACCATGAAGATCAGGTTGCCGACCATCTCGTGAACATCCGTCGCATCGACCTCCTCACGCGAGATGAATACGCCGGCCAACATCGCCTGGACGAGCACCAATGCCGTGGCAAAATGGGAGAATCCTTTGAACGCGCCGATCAAGCCGCGGCTGGGTTCCACTACCGGGCGCGCTGCGCGGCCATAATGTCGCGCAGTTTCCGCAGCGTACGGAACATGATCACGCGCACGTTCGGCTCGGAGATGCCCATGATCGCGGCGATCTCGGCATTCGGCAACTCAGCGTCGAACTTCAGCGAGATGATGTCCTGCTCACGTTGCGGGAACGTCCGCACGACCGCAGACAGGTCTTTGAGTTCTTCCTCACGCAGCACCTGCGTCTCCACCGATGCTTCACTCGGGGCCAGATCGCGGATCACGTCCGGGTCAACAATCGTCTCACGTCCTCGCTTCCGTCCGCTGCTGATGATCACGTTCCGCGCGATGGTGAACAGCCACGTCGTGAACGCAGCGTCATTTCGCAGACTATCCAGGTTGCGGTAGGCGCGCTCAAACACGTCGGCCGCCAGATCTTCAGCGAGATGCGTCTGGCCCACTCGCGAGTAGATGAAGGCGAAGACCCGAGGGAAATACTCCTGGTACTTCTCGGAGAAACCGGGTATTCCGGCTTCGGGAGGCGCACTGGCGCGCTTCGTAGCGGTGTCGAAGATAGTACTCATATTGCGGGGTTGGGTGATGGAACCTAACGCGTTACTGGACAACGCGGAGCATCACATGCATAATGACACTCGAATTGCGCATCGTAGTTTTCAGATTCCACCTTTGACTTACCGATTATGAAAGATCATTCTGTCAATAAAGAATTGAACTTCTGCTATCGGCAGTTTTCACCTTACCGGCACCCGCCAAAGGCTGTCAACCCTATTGGTGACAATAAGCTTCAGAAATTCAATCGGGCCGCCGCCCGAGAAAGAGTGAGTGAGCACCGTGCCTAAGAAATGGAACTTCCTCAGTAACTACGGTCTCGTGCTCACGCACCTCTTCCAGAACCCCCGCGCTACCCTCCGCGAGATCGCTCGCGGTACCGACCTCACCGAACGCGCCGTCTACCAGATCGTGCGCGAACTCGATCACAGCGGTTTCATCGAAAAAAAGCGTATGGGCCGGCGCAACACCTACACCGTCGACCGCAACGCCCTCTTTAGCTTCCCCGTCTATCGCGAACTCAACATCGCCCAGATGGTCGCGGCCTTACGCCGCTTCCTGGACGAGACGAAAGACGGGTACGTAGTGGAACCTGCGCCTCCGCCGGTCGCCACTTCCTAGCGGTCCAACACCACCCGCAACACATTCTCTTCGTACACCCAGTTCGTTGCCTCTGTGTACAGGACATCGGACGGCAGGCTGATCACACAGCGCCGGCCATTCAAATGCACCGCGATTCCTTCGTCGACATCCTCCAGGCGCAACTCATCCCGCTTCGCAAACGGCAGTGAGATCTGCACGATATATTGTCCGGACTGTCTCTCGATGGTGTGACCCCCCACCAGCCCATCCTCTCCTTGCAGCAATGCTCCATCCCCGCCATACAAACTCCGCGCAAAATCCAGCAAGGAATCCCGTCCTTGAATCGCAATGCGCGCTAGGTCCGAGGTCAGCAACCGCACCGGCAACCCCATCCCCTTCAAGTGCGCCAGCATCGCCTGCTGCCGGGCCTTCTCCTCATCAAAAAACGGATCAGTCACCTGCTGAGGCAGTAGTCTCGTCACGACCACCGCATCCACCCGGTACCCGAAGAGGCTCAACACCGATACCACCTCTTCCACAGCGGTCACTCCGGCATCCCTGGGGTTCGCGACCACCCGCACTGACGTCACGTCCGGGTCAGACATCAAATCACGCACGTCCGCCAGCCGCCCCAGCAGCTCCTTGCCAGTCTCGAAGACCCCTTCACCGGCGCTCGCGTAGTCTCCCGCGAAAGCTCTCAGAAACGGTTCGAACACGGTTGACTGGCGAGTGGTAAACAGCTTGTCGAGCCAATGCGCACCGGCCTCCAGCGCACCCGGCAGGTCCAAGAACTGCGAGGACTCCGCCGCGTCCAACACCGCGTACTCGTACGCATCCGTTCGCAATAGCCTCTGCAACTCGAGCAGCCGGCCGATGTGGTTTACCCCCGGCAAGGCTGATAGGTCGTCCGCCAGCTCACTGTCCATCCCCCGCCAGTCCAGCAGCGCACTCAGCCACTCACCGAACTCATCCGGCCCGCCATGCCCGCCATGCCCCTGCGCCGCGTCCAGCCCATCCCAGGCCGGCGCCGCCTTCAGCCCTGCTTCGGTCCCCAGTGCATCGCCCAATCCGGCGGTGATGCCGAACAGCAGCGTACGGTGTCCAGTGTCCGCGAGCGCAGCAGCCGTCGCGGCCGCCACGGTACTAACACCGCTCCCTCCATTGCCACAAAAGACGATTATTCTCATTAGGGATTACACACTCAGCCTTCGGCGCGAGAATCATAGCATAGGGCCTGGGGCACCCTTCGTTGACCCCTTGTCACCAGCACCATACAATCGCGGCGTGCCCGTAAACAGTGAAACCGCACCCGTCGGCTCCCCCGCACCGGATTTCACCCTCACCACGATCGGTGGCGAACAGATAACCCTGTCCAACCTGCGAGGGAACCCGGTCGTCCTCGTCTTCTTGCGCGGCTTCCGGTGACCGTTCTGCCGCGGGCATCTCTCGCAGTTGCGAGACAGGTACAGTGAGTTCCAGCAACGTGGAGCTACGGTCCTCGCGATCGCCCCGGATAGCTTGGAAGTCGCGCGGACCTACTTCGAGATAAACGAGATTCCGTTCCTTTGCCTGCCTGATCCCGATCGGTCCGTGTTCCGGCAGTACGGCGTGAAGAGCGCGATGATATCACTCGGCCAGCGCCCCGGACTCGTCATCATCGACCGGGAAGGCATCGTCGCCTACGCGTATCTCGGCTTCCAGCAGTGGGAGATACCGTCCATAGACGACACGCTCGCCCAGCTCGACGCCATGTCCTAGCGCGCGACTACGCGAACGTCGTGTCGATCTGCGCTGTAACGTCGAAGAAGTACTGGAACGTCTGGTTGAACCGGTAAAACGCATCGCGCCGGTATCCATCATTGGATCGCGCGATCCCGGCCGGGTCCTCCAGATCGATCGTGTTCAGGGTGTGATGGAGGTCGGCCTTCCCGTTCTCGCTGATGTTCTGGATCATGTCCTTCCATTTCTCATAGGACATCTCCAGCCAGAAGTCGCTATCCTCCGCATCGCCTTCGCTCACTTCTTTCACATCCGCGACCTCGAACGCCTCAAACGTGATGCTGTAGTACTTCCCCTGATCAGGCACCTTCACGCCCATCACCGTGTCGCAC
>JBDSHD010000297.1:0-4792 GCA_039918655.1 Dehalococcoidia bacterium
GTGAAGAGTGAAGAGTGAAAGCGTGCGAACCGTAGTGTTTCCCCGCCCCGGATCCTGCGGGACGGGCTTTCGGTGCCGCGTGCGGGCGGTCTGGTCCGCAGGATGACGGTTGCCAGAGTGAAGGGTGAAGGGTGAAGGGTGAAGGGTGCGCTATGGATTCCCGCCTTCGCGGGAATGACGGAAGTAGGCGCGGAAATAGCGGGGGTAGGCGCGGGAATGACGATCAAGGGGGCGAGGGAAGCGGTGGCGAAGGCTTAGCGCGCCGCCAGCCAGCGTCTCAACGCCCGTTCCGCCGCCGCTGCCAGCGCGCCCGCCGGATCGCCAGCCGTTGATTCAACAGTGTCTGACACTACCGGCTCGATCACCTCGGCGCGCGACCCCGCCGCCTCCCACCCCGGCCCAAGCGTTCCTGGCACAATGATCGCCGGCACGCTCGCTTCGGCAGCGATCGCCAGCGCGCCTGCGACCGTCTTCCCGTAGCCGGTCTGCCCGTCCAACCGCCCTTCGCCCGTGATCATCACGTCCGCGCCCGCCAGCCGCTCTCGTAGGCGCACAACCCGTGCCACGATCTCGATACCGGACTGGATTTCGGCCCCCAGAAATGCGGCCATCCCCGCGCCCAGACCACCCGCTGCGCCCGCGCCCGGCAGCCCCTCGACGTCCACGCCCAGGTCTTGCCGGATCACCACGGCCCATCGGGCAAGCGCCGCGTCCAGTTCCGCCGCCATGTCCTCGTCGGCCCCCTTCTGTGGTCCGTAGACGACGGACGCGCCGCTCGGCCCGCAGAGCGGATTCTGCACGTCAGTCGCCGCGACCACACTCACAGCCTTGAGCCGAGCATCGAGCCTTGAGGTATCGATACACGCCAGCCTCGCCAGCGCCGCTCCACCGCGCGCCAACTCCTCACCGGGCTCGTCCAACAGCCTGACGCCGAGGGCCTGCACCATCCCGGCGCCACCGTCGTTCGTAGCGCTGCCGCCCATGCCGACGATGATCCTCGCGCAGCCCGCGTCGAGCGCCGCACGGACCAATTCACCGACGCCGAAGGTGGTCGCGATTTTCGGATCGCGCTTGTCCTCCGGAACGATCACCAGCCCCGCCGCCGCCGCCATTTCGATCACCGCTGTCCCGTCCGCGAGCAGTCCCCATTCGGCCTCCACGGCGTCGTCCATCGGTCCCGTCACGGTCGCGCGTCGCAGTTCCCCGCCCGAAGCGGCGATGATCGCCCGCACCGTCCCCGGCCCTCCGTCCGCCAGGGGAATCTCCTCGATCTCCGCGTCCGGCGCCGCCTTTCGCGCGCCTTCTGCGAGCGCCCGCGCGGCCTCCTCCGCCGTTAGCGTTCCCTTGTACTCTTGTGGCGCGATAACTATCCGCATGGCCAGATGCCCTATTATCCTCGTACTCGCGCCATGATCTACCGCCGCCTCGGACGCACAGAAATGATGGTCACGGAGACCGGCTTCGGCGGGCTCGCCATCGGCGGCCTCCGCTGGGGCGACGTCCGCGACGAGGAGTCGCTCGCCGCCCTCCAGCGCGCCTTCGACCTCGGCGTCAACTTCTTCGACACGGCGGACATCTACGGGCGCGGCCACAGCGAGGAGCTGATCGGGCAGGCGTTGGGTGAAGTCCGCCCCAACGTCCTCATCGCCACCAAGGGCGGCCTTGCCACCCACTCCTCAACCACCTTCTCACGCCCGGACTACTCGCCGAAGTATATCCGCAGTGCGGTCGAGGCCAGCCTCCGCCGCCTCAGCACCGACTATATCGACCTCTATCAGCTCCATAACCCGCCCCAAAAGCTCGCGAAAGAGGAGGCGATCTGGGACGAACTCGCCGCGCTGAAGAGGGAGGGCAAGGTGCGCTTTTTCGGCGTATCGGTCAAGACCGCCAACGATGCCCTCGCCTACCTCCGGGCCGAGGAGGCTGCTGGCCAGCCCGGCCGTTTCGGCGATACGCTCCAGGTCGCCTACAACCTGCTTGACCAGGAAGCCGCGGCCAAGGGCGTCTTCGTCGAGGCCCACCGCCAGGACTGGGGCGTCATTGCCCGCGTCCCCCTGGCCTCGGGACTCCTCACCGGTAAGTACACCGCCAACCACTACTTCCCCCCGGACGACTTCCGGGCCGATTGGCCCCGCGAACGCCTGGCGGAGACGGTGCACCGCGTGGAAGCGCTCCGGTTCCTGGCACCGGAAGGCCGGTCGATGGCGCAGACAGCGATCGCCTTCGTGCTGTCCCAGGAGGCGGTCTCGACCGTCATCACCGGCGCCAGGACTGCTGAGCAGGTGGAGGAAAACGCTGGTGCCTCGGCGATCGTGCCGTTGGACGGGGATGCCTTGCGCGCCGCGTACGAGTTGTACGAACGCGACTTCGAGTCGACTGAGTGACATCACCGCTTGACAAATAGAACGCGTGTGCTAATCATTAGTACAGACGTTCTATTTGGAGGCGGTTCAAATGCAAGCAACAATGTACAGGCCCGCAACACAAGCGACCCAACTCAGGTTCCAGCTCTTGCGCCAACCACGCTGCCCCGACTGCGGCGGCCCCCTCGTCCACGGGGAGGGCTGCGTCACCTGCGCCGTGTGCGGCCATTCCCATCACAGGTAGAAGGCGAACCCCCAGTCCGCATATCATGACCGTGTGAGCAAAACCAGGACGAAGGCACATCCCGTCGTATCCGTAGTCACGCTTGGCTGCAAACTCAACCAGGCTGATTCCGAGACGATCGCCCGGCAACTTGCCGGAGAGGGCGTGCAGGTCGTCGACCGCGCCGTAAAGGGCGCCGACGCCTTCGTCATCAACACCTGCTCCGTCACCCATGTAGCCGACCGCAAGGCGCGCCATGCCGTGCGCCTGGCTCGACGTCTCTCCCCCAACGCGCAGGTCGTTCTCACCGGTTGCTACGCCGAGACCGCGCCCGCGGACGTCGCCCTCATCACCGGCGCCGACTTCGTCGCCCGCAACGCCGAGAAGCCGTTGATTCCGGAACGCATCCTCGAGAAGCTGCGGTTATCGGGCGATCCGGCCGCTGGTTGCGGCGTCGCCGAGTCGTCTGGCCGCACCCGCGCCTTCGTCAAGATCCAGGAAGGCTGCAGCGAAATGTGCGCCTTCTGCATCGTCCCCTACACCCGCGGCCGTGAGATCACCGTGCCCATGGAGGCCGTTGTCCGTGAGGTCAAGGCCCGTGAATCGGAAGGCTACCTGGAGGTCGTTCTCACCGGCACCCAGCTCGGCAACGTCGGCCGCGATCTCGGCTGGCCTCGCGCCGAGCAGGGCCCGCTTCGATTGCTGACACAACTGCTCGAAGCGACAACCATCCCGCGTATCCGGCTCTCGTCGCTCCAGGCGCAGGACATGCACCCCGAACTGCTCGACCTCTGGCAAGACGCGCGCCTCTGCCCGCACTTCCACTTGCCGCTCCAGAGTGGCTCGGACCCCGTTCTCGACCGGATGCGCCGCCACTACACCGCCGACGAATTCCGCCGCGCCGCCGCCCTCATCCGCGAGCGCGTGCCGGGCGCTTCGATCACCACCGACGTCATCGCCGGTTTCCCAGGCGAGACGGAAGGAGATTTCGAGGCGACAGCGAGACTCTGCGAGGAGATCGGTTTCGCCCAGATGCACAACTTCCCGTACTCCCGTCGTCCGCATACCGGTGCCGACAAACTTGCCGGTCATCTGCCGCCGCCGGTCCGCCGCGAACGCCTTGAGCGGCTGCTTGATATTGGTCGCCGCTCGTCGGAGCGTTTCCGTCTCGCCCAGGTCGGTGAGACCGTGCCCGTGCTGTGGGAGCAGCAGTCCGGCAACCTCTGGCAGGGATTGACCCCCAACTACGTGCGTGCCTACACTTCCGGCGAAACCGATACCCATGAAACCGGCCTCGGCAACACCATCCGTCACGTGCGACTGACCGGCGTTTACGCGGACGGCCTGACCGGCGCTCTCCAATCCGAACACTCATGAACGAATTTAACCGACTTCTGATCGTCCTCGTTGCAGCCGTGTTCATCGTCATCATGGCTGTCGTCATCTTCCTCACCTGGGCCGCCCCTGATGACGTGATCAGGGCATTGGGCGACACCGTCCAGTTCCTCGATGACAACGACTCGCTGGCGGGCCAGTTGATCGTTACCCTCGGCGCCCTCACCGTCGGCGTTCTGGCGTTGCTGATGATCATCGCCGAACTGGCACCGGAGGATGAGCCCAAGGAGCTGCGGGTTGAGCAGGCCGGCGCCACGACTGTCATCCCCGCCGACGCCCTTCGCCTCCGCCTTGAGGAGGCGTTGCTCGCTCTCCCGGAAGTTACCGCTGCACGGACACGCGTCAGCACCCGAGACGGTGGGATCGCGTCCAACCTGGAACTGACCGTGACGTCGCAAGCCAACCTGGCTGAAGTGACGCAGGCCGCGACACGCGTCGTCGTCGACGCTGTGCAGACGGACCTGGGCCTGCCCGTCTCCGGCGTACCGTCCGTGAAGTTCGCGTTTGGTGGATCGAAGGCCGGAGGAACCCCACAGCCCGCCGACTCAGGAGCGCCGCCGCCACCGTTGGAACCATCTCCATCCGTGCTCGCACCCATCGACCCGCCCTCTGCCGCCCCCAACGAGCCACCGGCTGGGGGGCCGTACCCCTGGGCTCCCCCGGCCTCTGACGAGAACCGCGCCGACACCCCCGGTTCCTGATCCCGCAGATGGCGCTCGGCATCGCGCAACTCAAGATCATCATCGAGAGCGTCTTATTCGTCGCGGACGGCCCCGTCGATCTCAAGACTTTGGCGCGCCTCACTGAGACT
>JBDSHD010000298.1:0-3574 GCA_039918655.1 Dehalococcoidia bacterium
TCTTCGATGCGGACGGACTTGGCGTTGTGGTGGCGCTGGAGGAAGTGGGAGAGGGCCTCGCCGACTTCCTCGGGGGTGAGGCGGTCAGAAGGCATGGGCAGACAAGCGTAGAGACGTCCCGCCGGGACGTCTCTACGACAGTTGGTCCAGGTACTCGCTGATGCCGAGGCCGGTGTGGCCGAGGCAGGTGTATTCGGTCATGCCCTCGCCGATGTGGGTGACGTGGCCCTCACGCCGGTTGCGGAGGGGGATGAAGCCGAGGACGCGGCCCTGGACCTGGACGTTCTCGCCGTTGGCGAGGGCGAGGTCGGCGGTCATGGAGCGGTGGAACGGCTGATCGGCGTCGAACTGGGAGTCGATCTTGACGCCGGTGACGCGCTCGACGACCCCGTCGCGGATCACGACGCCCCATTCGGTGCGCTCGGTCTCGGTGCGGTTGATCTCGGAGACCATGATGTTCAGTTCGGGTCCGAAGGAGCAGGTGAGCCAGCGATAGGAGAGGATGTTCTGCCAGTAGCGGGGGCCCCATGAGTGGTCGCGAAGGCCGTAGCCGTTGATCTGGTGGGTCTCGCCGTCGATGAAGAGGGTGCCGGTGACTCGCATGTGCTGCTCGTAGTGGGCCTTGGCGAACTCCTTCTCGGGGTCCTCGATGACGCGCTCCTCGCCGGTGCTGCCGAAGACGGGGGCGACGCCCTCGTGGACGAGGTTGATGGAGACCTTCTTGTGCGGGTTCTCGCGAAAGGCCTGACCGGGGTCGCTCATCGCCTCCGGGTTGGCCAGGTAGACGGCGGAGCCTTCGTAGGTGGTGCGGTGGCGGACGAGCGGCTCCAGTGTCTCGAAGCGCATGCCGCCGGCGTCGTAGGCGTCGTTGCTCGCGATCTCGGGGCGTTTGTAGTTGAAGAGGACCTGGCCGTCCGGCTCGTAAAGGCAGAGGGTCATCTCGGCGTGGCCCTCGTTGGCGCGGTTACCGATGCGGAGGAAGCCGCCGCGCTTGAGGCGGGTGTCGAAGAAGTTGAAGTACATGCTCTCGTTGAAGTTCTTCTCGGGGCCGAGAGGGTGGGTGTAATCGTCGCTGGCCTGGATGTTTCCGAAGACCTGGGCTGTAACCATGAAGGGGCGCCTCCTTTGCGGGGCGATTGTAGCACGCGTGGCGAGCGCTCGGCGGGAAGCGAAGCCTGGTCTAGTCCACAGATGTCCCAGATGGGCACAGATGGGTTTGTGGGCGTGCATTAAGCGGACTCGCCATAATCTGCCGCTACGCTGACTTGTAGGCTTCGGTGACGGCGTCTTCGACGAGGAGGCGCATGGCGCGCCGGTCGCGGGAGACGGCTTCTGCGCGCTCTTTGATGCCATGCAGGCACTTCCGGATCATGATGATGTCCCCGACGTCCACCACGAGGTAGAAGAGGATCCGCGGAGATTGCCAGTTATAGAGGATGCGGATGCGCGTGACGAGGCGGGTTGTGCCGTCGGGTTGGGGGTAGAGGGCCCAGGCCCAGGTGGCGGCGCCTTTGACTTCCCACCAGAGCAGCGAGCGGTGGCGTTCCAGCGATTTGACGCGTAAGCCCAGCTTACCGTTGGGGCTGAAGGGGACGAGGTCGCCGGGCTGGGGGAGCTGGTAGTCGGGGAGGATCTCCCTGGCGCTGGGACGGCCGAGGTTGTCGATCCAATCGTAGCTGTACCACCCGGCGCGGCCGAGGCCCATCTGGACGATCCAGGGCCAGATCTCCTCCGGGGCGGCCTCGATGGTGATTGCGCGGGTGGCGTTGAACGTTGGGTTATCGACTATATCGTCGCCAGGCATCCCGCGGGTGAGTTCTTCGTCGGTGGCGCCCCAGCGTATCTGGCGCGGACGGATGAACTTGAGGTAAGCCGGGATGGCGACGGCGGCCGCAGCGGCCGCCGTCACTCCCAACGCCAGTCTCGGGGGTACGGACATAGCCATCTATCATCGTAAAGAAGGGCTTGCGGGCGACGCTGTCCGGCGCGCACCAGCATCGTGGTGGGGTTGTGCCGTACGGTTCGGGAATGATCGGTGGTAGGGGCGCAGCACCACGGTTACCAGTGGCGATTCGTTTACGGCATGTCATCCCTTGTCGCTGGTTGGTGCGTTTGCGGGGGTGCTGCGCCCCTACGGGGCGGGCGCCTGGTATACGTCGCGGTAGTACTGGTTCATCATGCGCTGGGCGCTGAAGAACTCGCCGTTGAGGGCGATGCAGTGGCGCATGACGGCGGCGTAAGCGAGGGGCTGTTTGTAGAACATGGGCATGATGGCGTATTCGAGCTTGTCGTAGAGTGATGCGATCTCGGCGTCTTCGCCTTCCGGGTTCTCGTCGCCGATGGCCCAGCCGGTGGCGCCCTCGACGTGGCCTTCGATCCACCAGCCGTCGAGGACGCTGAGGCTGGGGACGCCGTTCATGGCCGCTTTCATGCCGCTGGTGCCGGAGGCCTCGAGGGGCTTCTGCGGGTTGTTGAGCCAGAGATCGACGCCGGACACGAGATAGCGGGCGAGGTCCATTCCGTAGTTCTCCAGGTAGATGACCTTCATCACGCCCTCAAGATCGCGGGCGGCGGCGTGGATCTCCTGGATGATCTGCTTGCCGGACACGTCGCGGGGGTGGGCCTTGCCGGAGTAGACGATCTGGACGGGTCCTGCGCGCTCGACGATGCGACGGAGGCGGCCGAGGTCGGAGAAGATGAGGTCGCCGCGCTTGTAACCGGCGGCGCGGCGGGCGAAGCCGATAGTGAGGGCGTTGGGATCGAGCTTGACGTCACGCAGCTCCGCGATCCGGGCGAACAATTGTCGCTTGGCCTCGGCGTGGGCCTGCTGGATCTCGCCGGGGGGGATGCCCATGGCGAAGCGGAGGAAGCGGGTGTCGCCGCGCCAGCCGGAGGCGTACTTGTCCAGCAGGCCGGCGACGGGTTCGGCGATCCAGGCGCCGGCGTGGACGCCGTTGGTGATGGCGATAACGCGGCGGCCGGGGAACATGTCGCGCGAGACCTGGCCGTGGCGCATGGAGACGCCGTTGGCGCTGCGGGCGAAGGACATGACGAAGGAGGTCATGTCGAAGCTGCCGTTGTCAAATCCGCCGCAAGCCTCGAGGAGAGAGGCGCGCTCGTCGCCGAGGACCTGCTTGACGAGGTCGTGGGGGAAGATGTCGTGGCCTGCGGGGACGGGCGTGTGGACGGTGAAGACGCAGCGGCGGCGAACGGCGGCGATGTCGTGGTCGGCGATGACGTTGGGAGTGGAGCCGTTGAGTTGGTCCTCGAGGAGGGCGAGGGCGAGGAGGCCGGAGTGGCCCTCGTTCAGGTGGTAGGTGTGGATGGCGTTGTAGCCGAGAGCATTCAGGAGCGCGACGCCGCCGAGACCGAGGATGGCTTCCTGTGTGAAGCGGTGCCTGGGGTCGCCGCCGTAGAGTTCGTCGGTGAGATGGCGGTCGGGTTCGGCGTTCTCGCCGAGGTCGGCGTCGAGGAGGTAGACCGGGATGGGTAGGGCGTAGTCGTTGCCGGGGCAGCCCTCGACCATGTAGCGCCAGGCTCGCAGGTGGACGGGGCGGCCTTCGATCGTGACGGA
>JBDSHD010000299.1:0-3856 GCA_039918655.1 Dehalococcoidia bacterium
TGATCTCGTCGATAACGTCGATGTTGTTCGAATTGCCGGACGAGACGGACGTGCTGCCGGGGCACGGCGATAACGGGCAGATCGAGGCGTCGAAGCGCGAGTACGCGGTGTTTGAGAGCCGCGAGCACGCCGGGGACCTGTGCGGGGATGTCACGTGGGAGGGGCCATAAGCGAAGTTCGTTTTGGAGATTCGCCTGTTTGACTTACGCTGTGATTCTGGAATGAACGTATCGGGATACCACACCGCAACCGGCCTACGTGCCCCCGCCCCAGATCCTGCGCGACGAAGCTCAAACCGCTGTAGGAGATTGTTGCGCGCAGGATGACAAGATCAGGCCGGCATACTGAGGCGAAAAAGGGCGAGGTACTTGTGGCGGTGCTTCCCAAACGCCTCGACCTCGATATCTTGCGTACCCATCTGTGGTATCGAATACCAGTCGACCAGAAAGAGCGTCTGATTCGCGACCGCTGGCCTCCTGAATATCTGGCTTTCTATCAGACCCAAGTCTTCGGATCGGAAGGCTGGGCCATCAACTACTACGGTCGCGTCGTTGACATCAGCGAAGTGACTCGCCGCGAGTTGTTCCCCGATGAACCTCTCGACGACCGGAGTCGTCAGCGTTACTTCCGGTTGAGGATCGACGAGCTCAGGCGTCTGCCGAAGCCAATCCGAAGCCTCCGCTTCCGGCGAGTTGCTTTCATCACAACAACACTTAATAAACTCATGTCCGCCTCCGAGATCAACGACCTGTTCGACGACAGCCCGCTTGAGGACGCGATGTGGACGCAATTCCGGGAGCACAACATTCCGGCCGAACGGCAATACCGCCTTGAAGTGGCCGACAGGACTTATTTCCTGGACTTCGCAATCGATTGCTCGAAGGGGCTGCTCGACATCGAGACGGACGGTGACACCTACCACGCGAATCCCAAACGCGCAGCCAGCGACAATCTGCGTCACAACGACCTTCAGTCGGAAGGCTGGAGTGTGTTGCGGTTCTCGACAAGTCAGATACGTGAACAGCTAGTTGAGTACTGCGTGCCGAAAGTGATCGAGACGATCAATTCAAAGGGAGGGCTGCACGATGCGCCGTTGTCGCGCCTGATACCCCAGCCAGAGTTGGATGGCTCTTACCAGATGGGCCTCTTCCACGCTGCCTCGAATAATGATCCGTCCGATAGTGAAAGGGTCCTATGACGGTTCGAGTTGATGCCCCGGAACCACGCCTGGAACACCTGTATGACATGCACGTGGACCTGAACCCGCCACAAGATGTCGGGGCGGCGCCAGCCGGGAACAGGCAGATATACATCGTCAAGGGTGGACGACTGGAGGGACCACGCTTGAAGGGCGGCGTCTTGCCGGGTGGCGGCGATTGGGCGCTGGTGCGGACTGACGGCGCGGTCCAGCTGGACGTGCGGGCGACACTGAAACTGGATGATGGGGCGCACGTCTACGCCCAGTACTCGGGGCTGATCATCGGGACGCCGGAGGTGTTCGGGAGAATCATGGGCGGTGAGGACGTGCCGCTGTCCGAATACTACTTCTACACGAACCCGATGTTCCAGACGGGAGACGAGCGCTACGCCTGGCTGAACCAGGTGATGGCGATCGGACGCGGCAAGGTGATCCCGGGCGGCGTTGAGTACCGGGTCTGGGCGGTGCGGAACCCCGCGTAAGTGCGTCTCTGCGTCATGGATTCCCCCGGACGGGTCCGTTGGACGCCTGCGCGGGAATGACGGACGCGGATTAGGCCGGTATGCTAAGGCCCGGTATCTGCAACTGCATCAGGGGGCGGATCATTATTTCGCTGACCTGGACGTTTTCTGGGACGGATAGCGCGTACATTACCGCTTCCGCGATGTCGCCGGGGGACATGACCATGTTCTTGGCGACGGTTGCCACCTGATCCAGCATCTCCTGCGGTAGATGATCGCCTTCCTTCCATTCCATCTCGTCCGGGTTCTGGCCAAGCATGCGGGCGATGCCGAATAGCTGCTCGCGGGGCATCGAGCGGACCAGGTTCGTGGCGACGGCGCCGGGCATGATCGCCGTGATCCGGATGGGCTGGCCGGCAAGAGCGAGCCTGATGCTCTCGGTAAGGGCGCCGGCGGCGTGCTTTGAGGCGGCGTACATGGGGTCGTCCGGCTCGGCGTAGCGGGCGGCGACGCTGGTGATGTTGATGATGTGGCCGCTGCCCTTCATGACGCGGACGGCCTCGCGCATCCCGAGCGCGGTGCCGAGGACGTTGACCTCCAGCGTCTCTTTCCAGCGGGCGTAGTCCCCGCCGTTGATTACTGTGTCGAAGGGATTGTAGCCGGCATTGTTCACCATTATGTCGAGCTTTCCGAAGTCCGCGACGGCGCTGTCGACGACGGCGGCAAACGCTTTCTCGTCCGTGACGTCGGCCTGCTTGACGGACGCCTTACCGCCGCCGGAGGTGATCTCCTTCGCGGCGGCGTCCATATTCTCGCACTGGCGTCCGGTGAGGACGACGGACGCGCCCTCTGCACCGAGGCGCTTCGCGATGGCCAGGCCGATACCGGAGCTGGCGCCTGTGACGACCGCTACTTTCCCGTCGAGCTTACTCATTTTTTTCTCCTGCTAATCGCTTGAATACGTTACCGGATAGTTTGCGAATGGCGAATCGTGGAAGGAGACGAGGAAGGTTCGCCGTTGCCTTATTGCCGAGTCCCGGTACAACGATAGCACTGCCGGACCGGGCGCCGTCCAGGGCGGACCGGACGACCGATTCCGGGCCGACAAAGGCCATCCGCGGCATCCTCTCCGCGCTAAACCCTGCAACCTTCTGAAACTCCGTGGTGGTGCCACCGGGGCACAGGCAGGTGACGGTTACTCCGTACTCCCTCGCTTCTTCGTGCAGCGCCTCGCTGAACGAGAGGATATAGGCCTTGGTGGCGGCGTAGGTTGCCATGTACGGGACGGGAACGTATGAGCCGGTGGAGCCCAGGTTGATGATCGAGCCGCGGCCCTTCGCCTTCATCGGGCCGATGGCGGCGTGGGATAGCTGGGTGAGGGCGCGGATGTTGACGTCGATCTCCTGGAGTTCGCGTCCTACGGGAAGGTCGGCGAACTGCCCGCTGGTGGGGAAGCCGGCGTTGTTCACGAGCATGGCGATGTCCCCGCGCTCGATCCGCGCCGCCACCACCGCCACGCCTTCGGGCGAGCCGAGGTCGGCCTCGATCACTTCAACATCGATGTTGCGGCTGTGCGTCAGTTCCTTCGCCAGCGCATCCAGCCGATCCTTGCGGCGGGCAGTGATGACGAGGTTGTAGCCGCGGCCAGCGAGTTGGCGGGCGAACTCCTCGCCGATACCGGATGACGCACCGGTGACGAGGGCGCGCTTGCGAGCGGGCGAGGTCCCGTTGGTCTGTGCACCGGTTTCGACTGCGTCCTCGGCGGCCTCGTCGGTCTTCTTTTTTGATTTGGTCTTGGCGGGCATTGGGCTCCTCCTATGGGTTTAGTCTATCGAGTGCTCAGGCGACTGCAGCGTCCCCGATCAGCAGCTGCCGTTGGTAATCAGTGACCGGCGCAAATTCCGGGCCGGAGACGACAGTGTCCGGCAGGATGTCGGGGTTCGTCATTATCTGGGGGAGCACACGCATACGAATGGCGTTCGCGGTTTCACTGCGGTCCATCATGACAGTGGTCAACCAGTGCTCCGCTTCTCGCAGGGCCTGGTAGTAGGAGTCATGCTTCTCAGCGTAGGCGTGACCCGCGGCATCCCAGTCGTCAGTCGCCAAGAGCTCGTCCCACAAGCCGCGGGCGTCTCGCAAGGTGAGAGAGAGGCCCTGTCCCCACGTCTGATCCGTGGTGGCGGCGGCGTCACCGACA
>JBDSHD010000300.1:0-9380 GCA_039918655.1 Dehalococcoidia bacterium
CGCCTTGTCCCCGGCGATGGCTTCGGCCACGAGGTAGATCGGTATGCCGGTGACGATGAGCCCACCGACAATTACGCCGATTGCCTTGAGAATGTCCTTGAAGCCCCACGGCACGCGGGCTCGCTGAGGATGCAGCATCCCCTCGGCCCCATCCTCTGGCGTCACGTAGCCACCGGCGATCGCTTCAGTACGCCGTTGATCGTAAGCCCGCCGTTGCTCGGCGTCGGAGAGGATGCGGTAGGCGGCATCAACGGCGCGAGCGCTCTCTTCGTTCATCTCGCCGTTGCGCACGATGTCCGTCATCCGCGCATAAGCGGCGCGCACGTCTTCATCAGAAGCCTCAGGGGGAATTTGGAGGATGCGGTACGGGTCGAAGTCGGTGGCCATCCGGATTTATCGTAGCAGACGTCCCGCGTGGGAGCAGTTGCGCAAGGTTCGCGTTGACCGCGCAGGCGGAGCGGCGGTACTCTGAGATTGGGCCCTGAGGGGCCGTTCTCCCGTGGTGGGCGTAGTGTAGTCGGTTAACACGTCAGGTTGTGGCCCTGAAGATCGCGGGTTCAAGTCCCGTCGCTCACCCCAAACCGACATTCGATATAGAGCGGCGTTCGCGCCGCTCTTTTCATTCTAGACGATGAATACGGTCGCCAGGCCGAGCAGGAAGAAGAAGCCCGCGACGTCCGTCACCATTGTCAGGAAGATGCCGGAAGCGACGGCCGGATCCAGCCTCAACCTGCGCAGGCCCAGCGGGATGAGCGAGCCGACCGCGCCCGCAACGATCATGTTCAACGCCAGTGCTGCAAAGACGACTGCACCCCACGTCCAGTCGTCCTGCCAGACGAGGGCCACGGCGCCGACGCAGACACCAATGACGACACCCTTGAGGAGCCCGATGGTGATCTCCTTAGCCAGTACCCGGCGAGCATCGTGCAGCTCGATCTCGCCCAGAGCCATACCACGGACGACGATCGTTATCGTCTGAATCCCCGCGTTCCCACCCTGGCCGGCAACTATCGGCATGAACACGGCAAGCGCAGCCGCCTTCGCAATCGTTCCCTCAAAGGCCGCGACCATCGCGGCAGCGGCGAAGGCGGCGATCAGGTTGATCAGCAACCATGGGATGCGGCGCCGGGCGGAATCCATCAGCGGCGCGTACACGCTCTCCTCCGCCGGGAGGCCAGCGATCCGGTACATATCCTCCGTCGCTTCCTCCTGGATCACCTCGATCACGTCGTCGGACGTGATGACGCCCTGGAGCACGCCGTTCTCATCGACCACCGGCAACGACCGCAAACGATAGCGCTGGAGCAGCCTCGCCGCCTCTTCCTGGTCTTCATCCGGCTTCACGGACCTGACGTCGGTGGCCATGATCTCCCCCACGTGACGCGCTCCGTCGGCCACGATGAGGCCGCGCAGCGAGACTATGCCCTGCAAGTGATACTCGCCGTCCAGGACGAAGAGGTAGTAGGCCTCCTCCGCCACCGGCTTTGTGGCGCGCAGGAAGGCGATCGCTTCGTCCACCGTCATGTCTTTGTGCAGTGCGACGTAGCCGCGGGTCATGATGCCGCCAGCAGTCTCGTCGTCGTGCGAGAGCATCGGCATGATCTCCACGGCGCTTCGCATCTGCGAGATAACAAGCACGCGTTCGGCGGGCGGCATTCCGCGAAGGATGTCTACGGCCTCGTCGGTCTCCATCTCGTCGAGGACCTTGGCCACGGTCGCACGGGGCATCCTCGCGACGACGTCATCACGCAGCTCCTCATCAAGGTGCTCCAGAAGGTCGGCTGCGCCTTCTGCAGACAGGAGGGCCAGCATGATCCGGCGCTCGTCATCGTCAAGCTGATCGAAGAGATCCGCCTGGTCCGCCGGGTGAGTGACGGCTAGCAGCGCCCGGGCAGCCTCCACGTCGGTCCCGTGGAGGAGTTCCCGAAGGCGCGCGTCGACGGCTGTGGTCTCGTGTTCAGTGGTCATAATCGCTGCTCGCCGGACAAGGTGGGACGCGAGGCCATGCCTCGCCGGAACTAACCTTAATCTTGTCAAAGCTGGCGGGTCAAACCCCTGCTATACTCGATTTCGGTAGCCCCGGTAGCTCAATTGGACAGAGCGTCTGACTTCGGATCAGAAGGTTCCGGGTTCGAGTCCTGGCCGGGGCGCCAGCGTTATCCAGGTCGCAAGTTTAATGTTCCCCCGGATGCCCCTCTATTACGACCGTGCGCGCGATGGACGATAGAACTGCCGCGCCCCTGAGTCGCAATGGCGAGAGCGCGGCATCCCTGGGCGAGGCAATGCTCGTAGGCGCCGTCGTTCTCGCGATAGCCGGCTACTGGTCAGCGATGAGCGTTCTCATCCATCGCTCCTTTCATTCAAACGGATGGGACCTCGGCCTGATCAACCAGGTGATCTGGAACAGTGCCCACGGGCGTCTATTTGACTACTCCTTTCGTTCGTCGTCCTATGCCGGCGACCACTGGCAACCGTTGTTGCTGCTGCTGGTGCCGCTGAAATGGATCGGCACCGGACCGGAAGCGCTCTTATTGGTCCAAGCCGTAATGCTGGCCGTGGCGGCGATCCCGCTCTACGTGTCAGTCCGAGAGATTGCAGATCAGAAGGCGGCAGCGACTATCGCCGGAATCTACCTGGTCGGACTCGCCGCGGCGCGAGCCGTTTCGTTTGACTTCCACATGGAGGCCTTCGCTCCTGTGCTAGCGTTCACTGCGATCCTAGGCCTGGTGCGGGGTCGCCCTTTGGTATGGGTGAGTTGCGGAGTCGTGATCCTGACGATCAAGGAAGATGCAGCGCTGGTCACGCTCGCCTTGTGCTGGATCGCGTGGTTTGGGTTTCATGAGCGCGCCCGTGCAGCCGTCCTGGCGACCGCCGCGACCGCGTACGGGTTCGTCGCCACCTCGGTCATCATCCCGCACTATCGGGGAGATGACTTGAATCCGTTTCTTGAGCGATACAGCTACCTTGGCGACTCGCCTCTGGAAGTCCTTGCCAGCGTCATCACGCGACCTGATCTCGTAGTCGAACAGTTAGCGAGGGGGGATGCGATCATCGCCATTCTCGTTGTTCTCGCCTCGTCCGCCTTCCTGCCGCTCCTCGTTCCCCGCCTACTCCCGGCGCTCGCGCTCGTCACGGTCGTACCACTCTTATCGACAGCATCCGCTCAAGGCTCCTTGGGCCTCCATTACCTGATTGTCCCGGCGACTGTGGCAATGATGCTTGCGGTCGTTGCACTTCGGGACAATTTGGACGGCGCGGGTGTTCTGAGGATCGGCCCTTGCCGACTCGGGCCACGGACGTGGCCCATGGCGGCCGCAGGCTTCCCGGTAGCAATGTTCCTATTCGCCTCCCCGTTACCGCCCTCCGTGAACACCGAATGGGGACGCTTCGATGTAGATGATCACGCCGCGGTTGCGCGCGAGTTTGTCGATCAAGTGCCACAAGATGCGATCGTGAGCGCCCAGTCGCCGTTCATTCCTCATCTCTCCGAGCGACCCGCACTTTATGAGTTTCCACGCGTACTTGATTCCGAGATCGTGCTGCTTGACGAGTACGGCCCAATCCCGGACGACGCCTTCACTGCGGGTTACGAGGACTGCCATGCAGCCCTCCCACGCCTCGGTTTCGATCTGGTCAAAACCGAGGACGGCATCAGCATGTGGCGCAAGGTCAGGCCGGCTGAGCCTGTTCCGGAAGCTCCTCTCGAATGCTCCGGCCAGCATTAGCACTCCCAGCCTGAACCCTAGTCCGGGTGCCCTCTTCAGTTACAAGGGAACCTTTCCACCGTCGCATCCGTCCTCTCCATAACGAGGCCAGTCGCCTCGAAGGAGGGATCGAAATGCGAACACTCATCTTCTCGGCAACAGCCACCCTGTCGTTGGCGATGGCATTGATATTGGCGGTTGGGGCAAGTCCGGGCTCCGCAGACGCCTGCGCCGGCCTGATCGGCTCTAACGGGGCGGTCAACCTCGGCCGTACGACGACACTGGCCGCCTACCAGGATGGCGTCGAACACTACGTGACGTCGTTCGAGTTCCAGGGCGGAGGCGGCGAGTTCGGCACGCTGATCCCGCTACCAGGTGTGCCTTCAAACGTCGAGCGTGGCGGCGACTGGACCCTGCAACGACTGCAGCTTGAGACCACGCCCGTGTTCGAGGGTGCCGCCTTCGATGCAGCAGCAGGCACCCGCGCCGAGGTCCTGCAAGAAGTGCGTATCGACGCGCTGGACATCACAGTGCTCAAAGGCGGAGCGGCAGACGTGGCCACCTGGGCGAGCGATCACGGTTTCCGGCTGTCGCCGGACGCCCCGAAGGTGCTGGACTTCTACGCTCGACGAAGCCCCATTTTCCTGGCCGCTGTCTTTGACGGGCAGGCTGCGTCTGACCGCGGACAGCAGCTTGGTGACGGGACTCCGGTACACCTGACAATCCCGACGTCTAACCCATGGGTGCCCCTGCGCATCCTGGGACTCGGAAAGCAGAGCGAGGACTTCGTCGAGGCGGACGTGTTCCTTCTGACAGAGCGCGAGCCTTCGCTCCTCCCGGCTGTGGGAGATGGGCTCTTCCTGGCACATAGCGCCCAGGCGTCCAAGTTACTCCTTGACGACCTTCGGTCTGACAAAGGGATGAGCTGGGTGGCCACATCGGCCTGGCTTACCAAGCTCCAGGTCAGCAGCGCCACTTCCGATCTGAAATACGACCTTGCCGTGGACCCGACCGGCGAGGCCACGCCATCCCGGATCGCGGCCGGCCTGGATCTACCACTGAGCCTTCCGCCGACAGGCAACGAGCCGATCGCCACAGACCACGCATCGCCGGCGATAGGTTGGGCCATAATCGCCGCGGCTATCCTCACACTGGCCGTCGTCGCCCTCACTCCCCGGTTTGGCCGAGGACGCTAATGTTCCCCGCCGCCCTGAAGGTACTGCCCTTAGCCGTGGCCGCTCTCGCTCTCGGCGCGAGCGGTTGCGGCGGGACGGCTTCCGCTGACGAGACCATTGCGATCCATTTCTCGCGCTTTCAGCCGGGCACGATCACGGTGCCAGCAGGTGTGCCAGTGACGATCACGCTGCGCAACGACGACCCTATCGAGCATGAATGGATCGTCGGTCTGCCCGGCGTGCACGAGCGCCATCGCACGGGCACGGAGCCGTTCCACACAGGGATCCCGACGGAAGTGACGATACCAGCGCTCTCGACACGTACTACGGCGCTAACTTTCGAGAACGCAGGCGAGTTCGAGTTCATCTGTCACCTGCCCGGACACGAGGAGTACGGGATGGCAGGGACACTGATCGTTACCGACGGCTGAGCGGTTCCGCGTACGTCGTTTGTCCCTCGCAAACACGTGCCCTAGACTGGTGCTGTCATGCCCCGCTACCTTCTGACGGCGTTCCTGTTAACGGTGCTATTCGCTCTCGTCAGTGGATGCGGCGACGATGATGACAACGCCGACGCCTCACCAACTGCGACAGTCGCCCCGGGCAAAGAAACGCCACCCGTCAGTGAAACGAGCCTGACACCGGTGCCGCAGAGCACTGACGTCACACCCACGCCGCCGCCCGCCAACCCCGCCGGAACCCCGGCTGCCGAACCTCCAGACGCCGACGAGTTCATCGCCAAGTTCCAGGGACAGCCAGTGGAGTTCCATGCTTGCGCCTACAACCCCGCTACCGCGCTTGTGAACTGCGCCGGTTTTGGGATCTTCGGCGTCAATCCGCCGATCACCGGCCAGGACATCACGTGCACACTATGGGAGATCGACGGAAAGCCCGTCGCGATCCAGTGCCAGAGCGCGGAGCCACTGGCGACACGCTACTACGAGATCAAGTAATACACACCGGGAGAAAAGACGATGAAGGTTCACGAATACCAGGCTAAGGAGCTTCTTGCTCGATTCGGTGTGCCTGTCCCGCGCGGACGGGTGACCGACAGCGCCGACGAGGCCGCAACTATCGCGAAAGAGATCGGGGCGCCGGTGGTCGTGAAGGCCCAGATCCACGCCGGTGGCCGCGGCAAAGGCGGTGGCATCAAGCTGGCAGCCAACCCCGAGGAAGCACGCAAGGCCGCGAGTGAAATCATCGGCATGACGCTCGTTACGCATCAGACCGGCCCGGCCGGAAAGCGCGTCAAGCGCGTCCTGGTCGAGGAGCAGCTCGACGTGGGCCGGGAGCTGTACGTCAGCGTCGTGATCGACAACTCGATCGGGCTGCCGATCGTGATGGCGTCGGCAGAAGGTGGCGTTGAGATCGAAGAGGTGGCGGCTAAGAATCCGGACGCGATCAAGCGATCACCCGTGGACCCGACGGTCGGCTTCCAGCCGTTCCAGGGCCGAGGGCTGGCGATGGAGATCGGCTTGAGTGGTGATCTCATGCGCCCGGCCGCGAGCCTCATTGGCGGCCTCGCTCGCGCCTTCGACGAGCTGGACTGCACGCTGGCGGAGGTGAACCCCCTCGTCGTGACGAAGGATGGACGCGTGCTGGCGGCGGACGCCAAGCTGAGCTTCGACGACAATGCGCTCTACCGGCACAAGGACATCGCCGAAATGCGCGACCTGGACGAAGAGGACCCGCTGGAGGTTCAGGCGCAGGACTCAGGCGTGGGCAACTACGTGAAGCTGACCGGCAATATCGGTTGCATCGTTAACGGAGCGGGCCTGGCGATGGCGACGATGGACGCGATCAAATTGGCGGGCGGCGACCCGGCCAACTTCCTCGACATCGGAACGGTGAACGACCCGGAGCGCGTCGTGGCATCGCTCAAGATCATCACGGAAGATCCGGACGCGAAGGCGATCCTGGTCAACATCTTCGGCGGCATGGCACGCGTAGACGTCATCGCGCAGGGGATCATCGACGGGCAGAAGCAACTCAACATCACGATGCCGATCGTCGCGCGCCTTGTCGGCACGAACGTGGAGGAAGGCGAGCGGCTCCTGGCCGAGTCCGGCATCTCGCTGATTCGCGCCCAGGACCTGGGCGAGGCGGCGCGTAAGGCAGTGGAGGCGGCGGCGTAAGATTTCCGCCAGGGAACTTTTTAGTTAGTTGATCCGTTATCCCAGCATGCAGATGGTTAGTCGGCTCGCTACACTCTCGTTTTCTCTGGTTGCGGTCGTGGGTATGTTGCATGCCAGCGTCGTGCCGGCCGCCGCATGCAGTTGCGCAGTCGTCAGCGACGACGAAGGTGTGCGCGGGATCATGGACTACTACGGACTCGTCGTGGAAGGTACTCTGGCACCATACGAAAGCAGCGACGATCTGATACGCATCCAGCCGGAGATTGTGTACTGGGGTGAGCTTCCGGACGAGATAGTTGTAGACCAACCATGGAACCTCGCCGGGGACGAGGACGGCGGCACCGGCTATTCCTCCATCAGCCCCAGTTGCCGGTACATGCTGATGGGCGCGCCAGGCGACCGCTACGTCCTCTTCCTTGAACCTAACCCCGTCCGCATAGCTGACAGTGTTGTCGGTGGGATCAAAGGCACCTACTACCCGGCTGGCTGCCCCTCCTTCGCAATCGGGGAACTGGAAGGCCCCAACGCCTGGGCAGATCGCGTGGCCGAGTACGAAGCGATCAAACGCGTGTCCGGTGGCGGGCAGATAGTGGAGGCGCCGCACATGCCAGCTGAATTGCCCACTGAAACGCCAACCTACGAAGTCTACATGTCCGACGTGGAGCAGGGTAACGATCTCGATGACTCTTCACCCCAAGCTGAGGCAGAGTCGAAAGACCTCCCCTGGGTGCCCATCCTGATCATCGCGCTAGCGATCCCGACCGCCGTGCTCGTGATTCCTTCGTTCTTCGGCAAGCGGGGCCCCGGCGGCCACTAACGCGGACTAAATCGGCGAGCCGGGTGCGGTCTTCGGCCAAGGGCGAACGCGCTCCATGACGAGCGCGAGGTCCAGGAGCAGCGCATCCTCGTGGCGGCAGGCGTACGCCTGCAGGCCAACGGGAAGTCCGTTGGCGTTGAGCCCTGCCGGGATGGAAATAGCGGGGTAGCCCGAGATATTCGCCGGAATCGTGAGAGCGCCTGCGTTGTACGGGCTCACGGAGACATCGCCCACGTTGTAGGGCATCGGCCCCTCGGCCTTGAACGGCTCCATCGGGCTGGTCGAACAGAGAACGATGTCGACTTTCTCGAACAGGTCAGCCATCGTCTCGTTCATCTCCACCCGGAAACGCTCGACCGCGGAACCGTGCCAGGCCCGATATTCCGGCGAGGCGCGCATCCCGAAGGCGATCTCCAGAGTCAGGTCGTTCTCGCAATCCGGCCAGTGATCCTTGAGGTCGTTGACCAGTGACGGTAGTCCGGCCCGCGCCCAGGCGAGGCCATCCTCCGGGAGTTTGACCGGGACGTCCACAACCTGCAGTCCAGCCTCTTCGGCAAGAACAGCGGCTGCCAGGCTCACAACGCGTTCGACATCCGGATGCACGACGGCGTTGCCCAGGTCGGGAGCGATTGCCACTCGCAAGCCTTTCAATCGGTGCGTGCCCAGTTTGGCTTCCCAGCCGTCCACCTTAGGGAGGCTGAAGGCGTCGCGCGGGTCGTAGCCGGCCGTGACGTCGTACCAGCGCGCGGCGTCACGGACGCTGCGCGCCACGGTTCCTTTGACCGCGGTCAGTTGGCCGTGCGCAACCCGGGGGCCGCGAGGGATCCGGCCGTACGTGCCCTTCATCCCGACGAGCCCGCAATATGCGGCTGGAAGGCGGATAGATCCACCGCCGTCACCCCCGGTCGCCGCGGGCACGAGGCCACCGGCCACCGCCGCGGCCGAACCACCCGATGAGCCGGAAGGCGTGCGCTCCAGGTTCCATGGGTTGCGGGTTGTGCCGTGCAGTTTCGTCGAGGTGTACGCGACGAACCCGAACTCCGAGGTCGCTGACTTGCCAAGGAAGACGGCGCCCGCCGCCCGTAACCGCCCGACGTGAGTCGAATCATGATCGGCAACGTTGTCCCGGAAAACGAGAGAGCCGTGAGTTGTCGGCCAGCCAGCCACGTCTTCCACGTCCTTGACGAGCATCGGCACGCCCGCGAGCGGGCCCGGGTCCTCGCCGGCCTTGATGCGCTTGTCGATCGCCTCCGCGTCCTGCCGGGCGCGGCCCGCATCAAGCATAGTTAGGGCGTTGAGCTTCGATGCCTCGATTGCGCGAAGCGAAGCTTCTGTCACATCGACCGATCGCAAGTCGCCGTTCCGAATTGCATCCGCTAGCGAGGATGAGTCTTCAAGCCATGGTTCCATGTCAGCCTCCCGTATGTTCTCCGTCGTCGAGTCTAGCAGAGGCAGAGCACAGGGACTGCTCCTGTCGTATGATTTTGGGCGATGACCCTGCCAACTGCACTCGCAGCTGTCGTTGACCTGCAGCACGCCCATCGTGATC
>JBDSHD010000301.1:0-3272 GCA_039918655.1 Dehalococcoidia bacterium
AATCTGCTGGGTAAGCGCGTAGACTACTCTGGCCGCTCCGTGATTGTTGTCGGCCCCAACCTCAAGCTGCACCAGTGTGGCCTGCCCAAGAAGATGGCCCTAGAGCTATTCAAGCCGTTCGTCATGCACGGGCTTGTTGCACGCGGTCTGGCCCACAACATCAAATCAGCCAAACGCATCACCGAGCGGGCCCGCCCGGAAGTCTGGGATATCTTGGACGAGGTCATCAAGCAGCGCCCGGTGCTCCTGAACCGTGCACCGACGCTGCACCGTCTGGGCATCCAGGCGTTCGAGCCAACACTAATCGACGGCTCAGCGATTCAGCTTCACCCGCTCGTCTGTACTGCATTCAACGCCGACTTCGATGGTGACCAGATGGCCGTGCACGTACCGCTGTCACGAGCAGCGGTAGCGGAAGCACGACAGATCATGCTGTCCAGCCGGAATCTCCTCTACCCCTCGAACGGTGAACCGGTCGTGGCGCCGACGCTGGACATTGTCCTTGGCTGCTACTACATGACAGAGATCGTCCCCGGTGGGAAGGGGGCGTTCGAGAAGGGTCCGCCTCCGCGCGGAATCTACTCTAACTTCGACGAGGCCAGGATGGCGTTTGGTACAGGGGCGCTCGACCTTCGCGCACCGATCAAGGTGCGAGACCATCGCACGAACAACGAACTAATCGAGACCTCAGTCGGCCGGATAATTTTCAACGAAGTGGTCCCGGACGAACTTGGCTTCCGCAACATGCTGATGGACAAGAAGACGATCAAGGAACTCGTCTCCGAGTGCAGTCACACAATGAGCAACGACGTCACTGCCGAGATGGTGGACCAGATGAAGAACGTTGGCTTCGAGTTCGCGACGAAGTCTGGCATCTCCATCTCGATGAATGACTTGCGCGTTCCCGACGAGAAGGAAGGCCTCCTCAAGGAAGCGGACAGCCGCATTGCCACTATCCAGGAAGACTATGACCAGGGCCTCACAACGGAGGACGAGCGCTACAGCAAGGCGATCGACGTTTGGCGAGACACGACGGACAAAGTGCAGAAAATCATCCAGCGTCGCCTCAGCGAGTACGGCGGCGTGTACATCATGGCCGTGTCGGGTGCGAAGGGTAACATTTCGCAGATCTCCCAGATGGCCGGTATGCGCGGCCTCATGAGCGACCCCTCCGGGCGCATCATCGAACTGCCCATCCGCTCATCCTTCCGAGAGGGCCTGACCACTCTGGAGTACTTCATCTCAACTCACGGCGCTCGCAAGGGCCTCGCTGACACCGCGCTCCGCACCGCCGACTCCGGCTACCTCACCAGGCGGCTCATCGACGTTGCCCAGGATGTCATCATCGTCGAGGACGACTGCGGCACCACCAGTGGTGTCTGGATCGACCAGGGTTCTGAGAAAGGCCTCTTCGAATCACTGGCCGAGCGCATCGTTGGACGGTACTCCGCGGCCGACGTTGCCAACGAAAGCACTGGCGAGATCATAGTGGAGCGTGGCGCCGAGATCCTTCATGACGCCGGACAGGCCATCATGGCTGGGGGCATCAAGAAGGTTTACGTCCGCTCTGCTCTGACCTGCGCAACGAAGCGCGGAATCTGTGCCATGTGCTACGGCCGGGATCTCTCCAGCGGTCATACCGTCGCCCACGGTGCGGCTGTCGGCATCATCGCCGCCCAGTCCATCGGCGAGCCGGGCACACAGCTCACCATGCGTACATTCCACACAGGTGGTGTCGCCGGACTGGACATCACATCCGGCCTACCGCGTGTCGAGGAACTGTTCGAGGCGCGCGTGCCCAAGGGCGCCGCGACGATCTCCGAGATCGACGGTATCGCCGAACTCATCCGCGAGAGCGATCGGCGGACGCTGCGCATCACCAGCATTGAAGAATTCCGGGACGAGTATGAGATCGAGAAGGGTCTCAAGGTGCTGGTCAAGGATCGTGAGGCTGTCGAGGCGGGCATGATCATCGCCCAGGCGCCCGAGCCGAAGGCCAAGACCAAGAAGGCGGCGTCCGAAACGAAGGACGTAGCCCGCGTAGAGGTTATGGCCCGCACGTCCGGTATCGCTTCCGTGGCCAAGGGGAAGATTTCCATCCTCTTCGAAGAGCGAGAGTCGCGTGACTACCCAATCCCGGCGGCGGCGCGGCTGCGCGTTCAGGACGGGGACTACGTTCACGCAGGACTGCCGTTGACAGAAGGTCCTCTGAACCCGCAGGACATCCTGCGCATTCAGGGTCCCGAAGCGGTCCAGATATACCTCGTGGAAGAAGTTCAAAAGGTCTACCGCTCGCAGGGTGTGACTATCAACGATAAGCACATCGAGACGATCGTTCGGCAAATGCTGCGACGCGTGCGAGCGGACCTCCCTGGTGACACGGAAATGCTGCCCGGAGAACTTGTCGATCGCTTCAAGTTCGAGAATCTGAACGCGGCCGTCCTTGCCGAAGGCGGCGAGCCGGCAACCGCACAGCCTGTTCTCCTCGGCGTCACCAAGGCTTCGCTGAACACCGAAAGCTTCTTGGCGGCGGCCTCGTTCCAGGAGACCACACGAGTCCTGACGGAGGCCGCGATTAGCGGCCAGGTTGACCGCCTGCTCGGCCTCAAGGAGAACGTCATCATCGGCAAGCTCATCCCGGCTCGCGCCGAGATTGATCTGCCGCCACTCCCGCTGCCCCCGATCGAGGAGATGGCGTTGCCACCGGGGCTGGCCATTGATGATGAAGACTTCGAGCGCGAAGAGGACGACGAGACCGAAGGCGAAGAGATGGGCGGACTCATCAACCAGCTTTTGGACCTCGACCCGGAGGCCACGGCGTCGGAGAACGGAGACCTGCCGGAAGCCGAGATAGGCGCTGAGCCGCTTGAGGACCTCGCCAACGAGCTTGTCGAAGGAGACGTGCCGACGGCTGAGTGATCGGAGCTAAGGACCAGAAAAAGGGGCGGGCGAAAGCCCGCCCCTTTTGGCTTCACGCGATTCATGTAGCAACAGGAACGGTGCCTCGGGTCGTCTATAATCGTGGCGGTAGATCACAGATGGTAATCAGCCAACCCCCGGCTCCTACTGGCGCGCTCCAGACAGCCTTGGCCCAGTTCGACGCTGCGGCCGAGCGCCTGGGCCTTGAGGAAGGGATGCGCGCCGTCCTGCGCGCGCCGAAGCGCGAACTCTCGGTCAACTTTCCCGTACAGATGGATGACGGCTCGATCCGCGTCTTCAGCGGCTATCGCGTTCAGCACAACCTGGCCCGAGGACCTGCCAAGGGCGGCTTG
>JBDSHD010000302.1:0-4171 GCA_039918655.1 Dehalococcoidia bacterium
CCCCCAGACAAAAGGAGACAACTGCCGTGCGAAGGGTGACGTGGGGCGTGAATGTGAAGCCGAACGTCGAGAAGATGGCGGAAGCGGCGGTCGTAAGAGCAAAAGCGACGAGGATGCCAATGAAGACGCCGACGAAGGCGGAGCCGATATCATAGGCGCCTCCCTCGGAAACGAACATCTGAACCAATTGGCCTCGTTTCATGCCGATAGCGCGGGACATCCCCATCTCCGACTTCCGCTCGGCCGCCAGCATCACGAAGATCATCAGAATGAGGAGGATGCCGGCGCCGATTGAGAAGAGTCCCAGTAACAGAAAGAACGTGGTCATGAAGTTGCCGATCGATTCGGCCTCTTCGACGAAGTCCCGCTTGGTGTCGCTGATCTCGAGGTTCAGGTTGTTGGCTTCTATCAAGCCTTCGATTTCGAGCGCGGCGGCGTCGACGACGGCGAGGTCCGGCCGCGCGCCACCTGTGGCCGAGACCAGGATCAGCGACACGTCGTCGTGACCGAAGAGTTCGTGGAGACGGTCCAGGCTGGTGACCATGCCCTGGGGTTCTGCGAGGTCCCCTCCGCCAGCGACGCCGGTGTCGCGGACGATCGCTGTTACCTTGGGGTCGAGTGGCTGGCTAAAGATGAATGTTTGAAGGGGGTCCCCGACGTCAGCGTCCAGTTCGTTAGCCGCTGTCTCGTTCAGGTAGACCTCATCGTCGGCGAGGTTATCCACGTCGAGGACTTCGCCGGAGGATGCGTCGATGATGTCGGGGAAGGCCTCCAGGCGGTCGGCATCGACGCCTGAGAAAGCGACGGCGGGCTCGCTGAGGCCGGTGCGGGTATCAATAACGGGAACGGGTTCGTAGAGGACGCCGGCGTAGCCATCGATGCTCTCGAAAGTTGTGCCGTCGGCGACATCGAGGAACCGCTGATAGCCCGCGCCCGGGATCTCGTTCGTGTCTTGCTGACCGGGCTGCAGGGTCCCAGTTTCGCCGTCAAGGAGGACATCAGCATGGCCAAGGAGATCGTAGGTCTGCTTGGTGACGCTGTAATCTACCGTGTCACCGGTGGCGAAGGCGGCGGTGATGATGACGGTGCTGAGCATAAGGCCGATGACTATGAGCACGGTCTGCGCAACCCGGCGTGGGATATTGCGGAGACCCATCATGAAGACGATCCGGTTGGTCAGGGCGACGAAAGCGACGAAGGCGAGACAGACTGCAAGCATCACGACAAGCACAATCATGATCGTGTTCATCGAGAGGCCGAAGAGGGCGTCCACGGGTTAGGTCTTGTGCCCGTCCGAAGACGGAGTTACGGCTTCGTCGGCGACGATGAGACCGTCTTGCATGCGGATGATGCGGCGCGTGCGCTGGGCGATGCCGGCGTCGTGCGTCACGAGGATGAAAGTTTGATGATGCTCCTGGTTCAGGCGCGTCAGTAGGTCCATGATCTCGTTTGCAGTTACGCTGTCCAGATCCCCGGTGGGCTCGTCTCCCCAGACGATGGCCGGGTTATTGACGAGAGCGCGCGCGATAGTGACACGCTGGCGCTGGCCACCGGAAAGTTCGGAGGGCTTGTGAGTGGCCCACTCGGCAAGGTGGACGACGTCGAGAGCTTCGATAGCCCTGACGCGCGCCTCTCTGGCGCGCACACCCGAGACGAGCAGCGGAAGCTCGACGTTCTCGACAGCGGAGAGGACAGGGAGGAGGTTATAGAACTGGAAGATGAAGCCCATCCGATGGGCACGGTGGTCCGTCTTGTCGTTGTCAGACATCTTGCCGATGTCGGTGCCTTCTATCGTGACCCGGCCGCCATCGATCGTGTCGAGGCCGGTGAGGCAGTTGAGCAGAGTGGTCTTGCCGCAGCCGGACGGGCCCATGATTGCGACCATCTCACCGGGCTCAATGCTTAGACTGACGCCTCGGAGGGCGTTCACCTTGACCTTACCGGTGTCGTAGGTCTTGACGACATCGGCGGCTTCGATGGTCGGACCGGACCGGGTAGGAGGGGGTTGCGATGAGGTGCCTGGGTTGTGTTGCGTCATCGTCATCCAACGATCTCCTACAAGCGTGGCTGTGGTGCTTCGAATCCTATGCGTCTGAGGTGTTATGAAGTGTGACTCAGGTCACATGTGCGCTAGAGCCCGGTGTACTCGCTGAGCCAGAATACTGACGCTGGTCATGAGGGTAAAGGGCCGATGGGCAGATTATCCCGGCAGAGCGCCGGAAGAGGCTATGGACGGCATTACGACAGGGATCATTCGTCTCAGGAACGTCTGCCCGAATGATGCCGTGAGTTTTGAGGCCACGTCCGACAAGTCAGGCGCGCTCCCGGTTAGGGAGACGATTGACGTCACGCCACGGTCGGCGATGCCGCAGGGGACGATGCGAGTGAACCAATCGAGGTCCACGCTTGCGTTGAGGGCGAGGCCGTGCGTGGTGACCCAACCTCCAGCGGCACCTGCGGGTTTACCGACGCGTACGCCAATCGCGGCGATCTTGTCCGCGCCAACCCAGACGCCGGTGAGGCCGCACTCGGTTCCGCCGTCGATGCCGTATTCGCGAAGGGTTCGAACGATCGTCTCTTCAAGGGAGCGAACGTAGGAAACCACCGACAGTCCGGCCTGTCGCAGGTCGATGATCGGGTAAGCGACGAGTTGGCCGAGGCCGTGGAAGGTTATGTCACCGCCACGGTCTGTCTCGATGAGCGGTGCGCCGAGCGCCGACTCTGGGAAGCGGAGGTTGGCACCGGGACCGCGGCGCCCAGTTGTGTAGACGGGAGGGTGCTCGAGGATGAGGAGCATGTCAGGGATTTCGCCGAGAGCGCGGCGGTGAGCGAGGTCGCGCTGGAGGGCGAGCGCTTCGGTGTATTCGACGATGCCGAGGTAGGCGTACTGGCAGGGGGCGAGGCCTGTGGCGGGTTCCCCTTTCCCTTTTGTCAGGCTAAGAGCCTGTCCCCCAGAAGCGGAAGTCATTCGATGCCGGATTCCGGCCCGAACGATTCGAGCCCGCGCCGCACATCCTGAAGGAAGGCGCCGGCCTGGTGGCCGTCGAGGATGCGGTGGTCAAAGGAGAGGCAGAGGTTGACGATGGAGCGGACTGCGACGGTGTCGTCCGGCATGACCATGGGTCGTTTCGTGATGGCCTCAAGGCTGATGATGGCGGCCTGGCCGAGATTTACGATGGGCTGAGAGATGATGGAGCCAAAGGCGCCAGTGTTGTCGAGGGTGAATGTGCCACCCTGAACATCGTCGAGCTGGAGCTTGTTGGCGCGGGCTTTTTCGCCGAGGACGGCGATCACGAGCGCGAGGCCCGCGACGCTGAGACGGTCGGCGTCGTGGATGATGGGGACGACGAGGCCGCGGTCCGTGGCGGCGGCGATGCCGAGGTTAATGCGCTTCTTCAAAGTGATGTGGTCGCCAGCCCAGGAGGCGTTGAGATAGGGGTGATCTCGAAGGGCAGCGCAGACGGCGTGAGCGGCAAATGGGAGGAAGGTGAGATCGGCGCCGTGGGCCTTCGCGAACCCTTCTTTGCGGTCCTTGCGCAGGGTGACGAGGCCGGTGACGTCTGATTCGACGACGAGCCAGGCTACGGGCGTGCCCAAGGCGGACTCGGTCATGCGCCGGGCGATGGTCCTGCGGACGGCGGTTAGGGGCACAATTTCTTCTTCTTGACTGGAGACGGCGGACTGGGTGGGCGCCTGAGTGGCGGCGCGGACATCCCCTTCAAGGATGCGGCCGCCGGGGCCGGTACCCGTCACGGCCGCGAGGTTCACGCCGAGGTCAGCGGCGAGCTTACGCACGCGGGGCGTAGCGCGATTCTCGCCCGACGCCGCGGGGCGGGCGGACTGAGGTCCGACCTTCGGGGAGGTAGCCGCAGGGGGTGGTGCAGCGGGTTCGGACGCAGCGGGGGGCGCGATTTCGGCAGGCGTTTCGCCCGCCACGGCCTCGATGGTGCAGAGGGGTGCTCCGATAGGGATGGTCTCGCCTTCTTGCGCGAGGATCTCGAGGATCGTGCCGGAGACGGGTGAGGGCAACTCTATGTTGACCTTGTCGGTGTTGATCTCGACGACCGGCTCGTATTTCTCGACCTTGTCGCCGGGTTGTTTGAGCCAACGCTCGATGGTGCCCTCGGTGACAGTCTCGCCGACTTCCGGGAGGGTGAGCGTGTAGGCCATG
>JBDSHD010000303.1:0-6272 GCA_039918655.1 Dehalococcoidia bacterium
GTAATTGGATCGGTTCCCGGAGCAGGCCGCGGGCCTTCAGGCGAGCGATAACGCGGTCGATGCTCTTGGGGGAGATGCTGATTCCTTCAGTCAAAAGGAGCCTGTGCAGCTTCTCGCGGCCACAGCCTGGGTTCTCCTCGCGCAGTTCCAGGATCTGCTGTTGGACGCGTGGCGGTCCTTCTTAGAAGGATGGCGGACGGACATTCCGTGGCCGGCGGCTACCATTCTCGAGGCCGGGCGGACCGCGCTTCCGGTAGCTCCTAACCCAGCGGCAGATGGTGTCTGGGCGGCGGCCAAAGTGGCGAGCCGCAGGACGTGCGTTGCCGCTGTGTTGTTCGTACCAGTTCACCACTACCAATCGGCGCTTGGCTTCTGTGCTCGGCTCTGCCGGGAGCCTGGCCAAGCGCGCTGCTCCCGGCAACGTCGCCCTGAATGCTCGCATTTGAACGCCAGCGTATCGTCCCTTCATTCAGCATGCTGGTGTCCGATATCTATCTGACCCTATTCAGCCCTCACCCACTTCATCCCGCTACTTAACTATTCCCTAACCATAACGCCACACACGTTACCTATTATGCGTAGTAGCGATCCAGCGGTGCGGTTACACCCCCTCCCGCCCGCGACCAAAAGGCCGGTCTAACGACCGGCCTTTTATTTTGGAGGGGACAAGCAGACGTTTCACGAAACTCTCACTGTCGTCTCACCGTTTGTTAACCCACACCTGGCGCCGCGTGCGGTAGGTTAAGACAGAACCAAGGAGCCGCGTTACAACCCCCTCACGCGACTCTAGGAAATAGATCGAGCCGGTAGTTGGTCGGACCGCCGGCTCGATTGCTTTTATGGCAAACCCCTCACTGTGACTCCTCGGACTTGACGGTTGAGGCCAGCTCAGCCTATATTTCCGCTGCTGTTCCAGTTCCAGTCGCCCCATGTTGGACAGAATTGATTCCTACCGCTGGCTGATCGTAGCCGTCCTCATCGTCCCGGTCATCGCCGGGGTGGTCATCCTGTGGGCGGATCACCTCGGGGACAATGCGCAGCCCCTGATCCTCGAAGATGATGCCACGCAGGAAGCAGACATACGCGTCTACATCACCGGTGCCGTTGCCAACCCCGGTGTCTACGCCCTGAAACCCAGCCTTCGGTGGATTGACGCTCTCGAAGCGGCAGGTGGCCCCGCTTCTGATGCCAACCTTGAAGCGATCAACCTCGCCACCCGGATCAAGGACGAGGACATGATCGTCGTCCCGCGATTTGGTGAAGTGGCCAGCACAGGCGTCGGAGACGCTAGCAGTGCGTTGCGCGTGGTCAACATCAACACGGCAACCGAACAGGAACTCGACGCGCTGCCTGGAATCGGTGAGGTGCGGGCGAACCGAATCATTGTTTCCCGGCAAGACGATGGGCCGTTCACGACTATCGAAGACCTTCTCGTGCGAGAGCTGATCCCAGACTCCGTATTCGAAGAGATAGCTCCACTCATCAGCGTGAACTGATGGCCGTAGCGCTACTGGCATTCGCCTGGCTGCTGGGGATAGCGGCCGCAGCGTTCACCGGAGGAGATAGCGCTGCCATCCTTGCTACCGGCAGCTTGGCGGTCTTGGTCTCGTTCATAGTCCGGCCCGCGAGATCCACCCTGATCGTAGCCCCTGCGGCGGTTGCCATGGTCGCTTTGGCGTTCATGCACTATAACGCCACGATTCCGGCGCCCGATCACGGAGTTGCCTACATGAATGAGCAGGGTATCGTTCGTCTCCGGGGTGTGATCGACGATGTCCCACGGGACCTGCCGCGATCGCGACTCTATGAGGTCGAGGTAATCTCCGAAATGGAGACAGGGGCGTGGCGTCCGGTTTCAGGGCGGATCCTCGTGCGGACGGCGGTCCACTCCCGCCTTGCCTACGATGACTTGATCGAGATCGAAGGCGAGCTGGATACCCCCGAATCCACTGGGGGCTTCGACTATGCGGGATACCTCCTCCGCCAGGGAGTGACGTCGATCGCGTACTACCCGAAGATCACTCACCAGGGATCAGGTGACCGGGATGGTCTAAAGAGTGCTCTGATCGATGTCCGGACAGAGATTCAACAGGCTCTGGCGGACACGCTTCCAGAGCCCCATGCATCGCTGGCGGCCGGCGTATTGATCGGATCGGAAGGGGTACCGGTTGAGTTGCGCAACGACATGGCCGCGACCGGCACGTCCCACCTCGTTGCCGTGTCGGGCCAGAACATCGCGATGCTGGGGGCGCTCGTTATAGCAGCGTTCTCCTGGCTGATCGGCCGCCGGCCGGCATCGGTGCTCGCTCTCATGTCTCTCACCGGCTACGCAGTCCTCGCCGGGTCCGACGCCTCGGTTGTTCGGGCATTCGTCATGGGCGTTCTCTATGTCGTCGCTACGATGACCGGTCGCCAGCACGCGGCGCCAATAGCGCTAGTTTATGCAGCCGCGGCGATGACTGCGATGGATCCGCAAGTTGTGCACAGTGTGTCATTCCAGCTCAGCTTCGCGGCGACGCTCGGACTTATTACCCTCGCACCACTTCTTGCGACGCATCTGAAGCTTGCGGCGGACCGGTTGCCGGCACCGGAGGCTCTCTCCAGACCTGCGGCCGAAATGCTAGCCGTGACCCTTGCCGCAATTGCGTTCACGCTCCCCATCAGCGCGATGAACTTCGGGACGATCTCGGTCGTCGCGCCTCTGGCAAACCTGTTCGTGGTCCCGGCGTTCGTCGCGGTCGCCCTTACCGCCGGTATCACCGCAATTACGGTCCTCGCCGTGCCGGAGACCGCAGATGTCGTGGTCTGGGCTGCCTGGATTCCAGTGGCCTACATGCTGGCGGCGATTCGCGTGTTTGCTTCTCTGCCGCTGGTCGCGGTCAACGTGGACAATTTTACGATCGCACATGCCGTCGTGTCCTACACAGCAATCGCATCATTCACATGGCGGCTGAGCCGTCGTTCTACAGAGGTACCCACTCGCGTCCCGCCCACGCTGCGATTGAGAAAGGTGGCCGCAGCGGGAGGCCTGACAGCGACGATCGCGGTCGCCGTGGCACTGGCCTCGATGACGCTTTCCCACGGGGATGAGCCGCGTGTCTCGGTGACAGTGCTCGACATCGGGCAAGGAGACGCAATCCTCATCGAAGATCGGGCCGGTCACCGTGTCCTTGTGGATGGCGGCCCACGAGGTGACGACCTAGCCCTCGCACTCGGGCGCCACCTGCCGTTCTATGACCGGCGCATCGACGTGGTGGTCGTCACTCACCCGCAAGCGGACCATCTCACTGGACTGTTAGAGGTGATCGATTCGTACGATGTTTCGAGTGTGGTAGCCGGTCCAATCGACGATAAGACTGATCTAACCATGGAATGGGAGGCTGCCGTTGCCGCTGCAGGCATCAACGTTAGCCCGCCACGCAACGAGCAGGTGATAGCGATGGACGGGGCACAGCTCCGCGTGATCTACGCGTCGAGAGACGCCTCGAACCTGAACGACCAGTCCGTCGTGCTCCGGCTGGTGGCCGGGGAGTCGTCCTTCCTTCTCACCGGCGACCTCGGTGAGAAGGGTGAGCGTGAGTTGCTAAGTACGGGCGCAGTGATTGCGTCGGACGTTCTCAAGGTGGGGCATCACGGGTCTCGTTTCTCGTCGTCATCAAAGTTCCTGGCCCGAGTTGATCCCGCGGTGAACCTGATATCCGTGGGTTCCAACAACCCCTACGGCCACCCGGCGTCGGAGCTGCTGAAGCGGATTGAGGAGACGCTTGTGTTCAGAACCGATGAGGATGGAGACATTACGATCTCCACGGACGGCGCCCGTCTCTGGGTGCAGACCCAGCGTTAAGGGCGATCGGGCGAGCGCCAGATCTCGAGGAGATATGTGACGTGCTCCTGAATCGGCCGGTCACCGTAATGGCCCTGGAACCATCGTTGGTACTCGGGCCAGCAATCGTCAAAGACCTCGCCGGGAATACGCCAGGTCCACGAGTGGATTCTCTCCTTCGTGTCCTTGAGAATGCGTGACGGTTCCAGCGTGATCTCTTCGGTGGCGATCTCCCTGACGGCAGCTTCTGCGCCAGTACCCTCCAGTATCGAGCGACTACTGGCGAAGGTTGATCGGGCCGGCATCCGGTATCCACGCGCCTTCAACATCTCGTCCCATTTCGCGCCGCTCGCGGACAACCGGTCCGTGTCGCGGTGCGTTTGGTGGAGGAAGATGCCTCCGGGCGCCAGAATCCGTCTCATCTCGTCGATCGCCTTCTCGGCAGACGACACCAGGTGAAGTACATGAACCGCCAGGATAGCCGGGATTGAGCGATCCCTGAACGGGAGCGTGGTCGCGTCTGCTAGAAGGAGGTCGGGGGTGCGGTGTTGTGGCGTCAGTTGGGAGAGAAGCCGGCCCATCATCAGCGAGGAAATGTCGATGCCGGTGACCCTGACGCCCCGCTTCATCAGTGGCCTCGTTATCCGCCCGGTGCCGATGCCGATCTCGAGAAGGTGGTCCGCGCCCGCTGTCTCCAATTCGGATGCCAAGGCGGCTGTGACGGCACGAGCAACGGACTCGGATAATTTGCGAGTGTCGTCGTAGAAATCGGCCGCTCGGTCGAAGCTAACGCTCTCGGGCATTGCCGGTTCATTCTATCGCCGTTGTCTGATACCGTATCGCCCGTGGCTTATGTGAACGTAAGCGAACTTGAACCTCTCGCCCGCGAGAAGTTAGACCCGGCGATCTTTGACTTCATAGCCGGCGGTGCCGAGGACGAGGTCACTCTCAGGCGGAACAGCGAAGCATTTCAGGCCATCGGCCTCCGGCCCCGCGTCCTGGTCGACGTCACGACGACTGACACCTCGACGTCGGTGCTGGCTCAAAGCCTCGCTCTGCCGGTAATGCTGGCACCCGTCGCGCTGCACCGACTGGCTCACCCCGATGGTGAGCTTGCCACGGCGCGAGCCGCCGCATACAACGGAACTGTGATGATCCTGAGCACGATGTCCAGCCGCAGCATCGAAGAAGTTGCCGCAGCGGCATCCGGCCCAAAGTGGTTTCAGCTCTATTGCTACCGCGATAAGGGTGTAACTGAGCGCCTCGTGAAACGCGCCGAATCGGCAGGCTTCCAGGCGCTGTGTCTGACAGTGGATGTACCGAGGCTGGGAAGGCGAGAGCGCGACCTCCGGCGCAGACTTGAATTTCCGGCGGATGTCATTCCCGTGAACTTCAGCAGAGAGATGGACGTGAATTCCATCCCCTCGGCGGCGCAGGGGTCGGCAATAGCGGAATACGCCGCCCGCCTAATGGATCCGTCACTAACCTGGGCAAGCATCGCCTGGCTGAAGAGCGTCACGTCAATGCCGATTGTCGTGAAGGGCATTCTCACGGCTGAAGACGCCGAGCTTGCCGTGGGGGCGGGCGTTTCCGCGATCGTTGCCTCGAACCACGGTGGAAGGCAGCTAGACGGTGCGCCGGCGGGCATCGAAGCCTTGCCGGATGTGATCCAGGCCGTCGCGGGGCGCGTCGAGGTAATCGTTGACGGCGGAGTCCGGCGGGGCACGGATATACTAAAGGCGCTGGCGCTCGGGGCGAAGAGCGTTCTCATCGGGAGGCCTTACATCTGGGGCCTGGCCGTGGACGGAGAGCAAGGCGTGTCGAACGTTCTGGAGATGCTGAAATCAGAACTGGAGCTGGCGATGGCGCTGTGCGGGGTAACGGCGATCGATCAGATCACTCCGGCCCTCGTCCGCTGATAGAAATCGACCGTCAGGACGGCTTGCCAGCGGCGCGCCAGGCCGAAACGACCGCGTCTATCTGCACTGCGTGCTCGTGGCAGTGGGCCGCGTAGATCGTCAGCCATAATTCCGCGCTGTACCCCGGGCCGTGTTCGGAATGCGTCCCCGCCTTCGCCCAATCCCCTTCGGCCAAGGAGCGGAGAATGGGGACGGTGTTGGCGCGCACCGCCTCGACGGTGAGCATCGCTGCGTCTACCGGGTGATTCTGGTAATCAAATGTCGCCGCCCAGTGACCAGGGTCATAGCCAACTATCTGCGCATTTTCCTCCGCCAGTACATAGCGGATCCGGCTGTGTGAGTTCGTTTCAGAGTCCGCACAATGAACGATGATCTCGTGGGCACTGAATTCGCCTGGTTCCGGCTGTCCCGTGTCAGACTTTCTGAGACAGTCGTAGATTTGAGGTAGAGGGGTGGCGACGAAAGGAAGCCGGCATGGGAAGACCGTTGAAGTGGAGGCCTGAACAGAAGCTGCCACTGGTGCTAAGCAT
>JBDSHD010000304.1:0-3509 GCA_039918655.1 Dehalococcoidia bacterium
TTGCAGACAGTGAAGCACTTCATCGCGATCGACAAGAAGGCCGATGGATTGAGTTACATAGGTGATTTGATAGCGGCACACGAACCGAACGAGATCTTTACAGACGTGCAGGACATGGACCCCACGATCGTCATCTACACCAGTGGCACAACCGCACTCCCAAAGGGCGTCGTCCTCACTTTCCTTGGCATGTCTGTCTACGTCACCAACACTGTCGAACCCGCCGATCCCAGCGCCGAGAGCGTAGATGTTCTCCTTGTATCCGTGCCCTTCTACCACGTCGCAGGCGCCACGACGATGCTCTCCTCCGTCTGGGGCGGCCGCAAGATGGTCATCCTCCCCCAGTTCGACCCCGGCGCCTGGTTGACCGCTGTACAGGAGCACGGGGTCACCCACAGCTTCGTCGTGCCCACCATGCTCAAGCGCATCATGGAACACGCGGACTTCGCTAACACGAACCTCAGTTCGCTCAAGCTCGTGGCCTACGGCGCGGCACCGATGCCCTACGAAGTTGTGACACGGGCTATCGAAGTGATGCCCTGCGGCCTCATGAACGCCTACGGCCAAACAGAGAGCACGTCCTCCCTCACCTTCCTCGGACCTGACGACCACCGAATCACGCAGGAACCCGGCGAGGAGCGTGACCGCGGGCTCCAGCGCCTCCGCTCCGTCGGCCGCCCCATGGACGACGTAGCGGTGGGAATCATGGACCCCGACGGCAACCTGGTTGGCGCCGGTCAGGAGGGAGAAATCGTCGCCCAGGGCGCGCGCGTCATGTCCGGCTACCTCAACCGCGAGAAGGAGACGTCGGAGGCAATCAAGGACGGCTGGCTCCACACCGGCGACGTCGGCTGGATGGACGACGACAGCTACCTCTTCATCACCGGCCGCACCAAGGACCTAATCATCCGCGGCGGTGAGAACATCGCCCCCGGCGAGATCGAGGGCGTACTCCAGCAACACGACGCCGTCGAGGACGTCGCAGTCATCGGCGTGCCTGATGTGGAATGGGGCGAGGAAGTCAAGGCGCTTATCGTCCTGAAGCCGGGCGCCAACGTGAGTCCCGATGATCTGACAGCCTTCGTCAAAGGGCGCCTTGCCAGCTTCAAGTCGCCGAAATACTACACGTTCGTGGACGACCTCCCGCGCAACTACCTGGGCAAGGTTTTGAAGACTGACCTGCGCAAGCAGTACGGCGAGGCGAAGAGCGGCGCCTGATCGCTTGCGATCTGACGTGCCTGGCGCGAAGCTGGTCGAACTCGACCCCGGCGATATTCCCGCCGTCGCCCGGCTGCTCGGCCTGGCCTACCGCGATAACCCCCTGACCATCGCCCTCCTGGGTGACGATTCAGAGACCCGGCTGCGTGTTGGCGAGAGAATACACGCGATTCGGATTGCTGCCATGGAGGCCCCGATCGTCGTCAGGGTCGGTAATGAGATCGTGGGCGTGTACGGACTTGAACCACCCGGCAGCGCGCCAATGTCCCCCGAGCAGCAGCGGCAGATGCTGGCCGCTCTCTCCGATGCCGGTTCCGGCGTGCTGGCCCGGGCTCAAGAGATGCTCGGAAGGTTCGCGAAATATGCACCAACCGAAGGACATTGGAAGCTGGGTCCGGTTGCGGTGGCGCCGCACCTCCATGGATCGAGTATCGGCAGCCGGATGGTCGAGCATTTCTGTGCCCGGATCGACGCCCTCGGCAGCCTTTCGTGTCTCGACACGGACCAGGTCAGGAACGTTCGCCTGTACGAGAGATACGGATTTGAAGTTGTCGCCGAAGCCCCCGTGCTGGGCGTGCCGATGTGGTTCATGGCGCGCCGCACGATGAAGGGGTTGTAGCACGCCCTCACGACGTGAATCTCGCAAGGAACGGCTCCAACGCCAGGAGCAGCGCCATACCCTGCAGGAGGTCGGCGTCCCCATCGTGGAGCCGCGTCCGGTGCCGGCTCCCGGTCCGTCCCTCAGTGGCATGGGCGGTGCACTGCTCGCCATCGTCATCCTCATCGCCATCGGGGCAGCCTTTCTGTCTGATGGCGATGAGATGTTTGGCCTGATGTTCCCCGCGCTGGCCATTCTCTTCATCCCAGCCTTAGTGGTGTCGGCCACAGCCATTCCGCGCCGCAAGGGCATATTGCAGGCAACGACGGTGGCGGCAATGGTCATCGCCCTGGGTGGCGGCATCGTCGACTTCGGCATCCCCCTGATCATGGCACTGCCCACCGTCCTCCTCGCACAGGCCGCTGGCTTGCTCTTCGGTGCCGCTCGGGACTAATCGGCTGCTTTACGGCGTCAGCCGTTCGCCATAAAATGCTGGATACCCGCACGGTTCACGTTCCCACGGAGCACACAGAATGCGCGTAGAAACCACAATCATCCCCACGGACATCCGCACTATAGGCGAGACCGCCAGAAGGCTCGAGGACGCTGGCTACGACTCGATCGTCACCCCCGAAGCCGGTCACGATCCGTTCCTGCCGTTGATGACGGTCGCGGAACACACTCAGCGCCTCCGTTTCGGCACGGGAGTGGCGATCGCCTTCCCCCGCAGCCCCATGGTCACCGCGCAGATCGCCTGGGACCTACAGCGGTACTCTGGTGGGCGCTTCATGCTCGGCCTCGGCACCCAGGTCAAGGGGCACAACGAACGGCGCTACTCGACCCCATGGCCCTCACCGCCCGGACCCCGCCTGCGTGACTACATCCTGACGATGAAGGCGATCTTCAGGACGTTCCAGGCCAGCGAGCGCCCTTCCCATCAGGGTCCCTATTACCAATTCACGCTAATCTCCCCCTTCTTCAACCCCGGCCCGAACGCTACGGACGCGGACTATGTCCCGATTTACATATCTGCCGTCAACCGCTACAACTGCAAACTCGTCGGCGAGGTCTGTGACGGTATCCGCATGCACGCCTTCAACACGCCGAAATACACATCCGAAGTAATCATTCCGGCGATCGAGGAGGGCGCGAAAAAGGCTGGCCGCGATATGTCAGCGATTGACCTGGTGGGCGGCGCCTTCGTCATCACCGGCAAGAACGACGAAGAAGTGGAGCGCGCGAAGGCGCCTGTGCGCCAGCAACTCTCCTTCTACGCCTCAACTCGCGCCTACCACCCCGTCCTCGAGGTGCACGGCTGGCAGGAGACCGGTGAGCGCCTGTTCCGGCTATCCATGGAAGGCAAGTGGCCTGAAATGGCGCAGGGGATCACCGACGAGATGCTTGAACACTTCGCGATCATCGGCACCTACGATCAGCTCGTGCCGAAGATTAAGGAACGCTACGCGGGCGTCGTCACCACTCTCGACTTTGGGTTCGGCGTGCGCAGCCCGGAGGAAAACGAAAGACTTGCCTTTGTCATCTCCGAACTCAAAAGCATGTAGTTGCCGTGACGACCGTAGACGGACAATTCGTTGACCTGACATCCAGAGGTGTCCGCCTTCACTACCGCGATTGGGGTGGACAGGGCACGCCGCTGCTCCTCCTGCACGGCCTCTCGTCAAACTCGCGAATC
>JBDSHD010000305.1:0-4566 GCA_039918655.1 Dehalococcoidia bacterium
ATCGCGCCTATTGCGGGGATGTTCGCGGGGTACGTGCTCGCGGACGGGCCGGACGCGGTGCGTCGATCGGTGCGCGAGGAGTTGCGGAGAGGAGCTTCGCAGATCAAGGTGATGGCGTCGGGCGGCGTGGCGTCGCCGTCGGATCCAATCGAAGGGACACAATTCACTGTGGATGAGCTGCGGGCGGCAGTGGAAGAGACGCGGGCGCACGGCACTTATGTTCTGGCGCACGCGTACCATCCTCGGAGCATCCAGCAATGCGTGGAGGCGGGCGTCCGTTCGATAGAGCACGGAAACCTGTTGGACAAGGAGACGGCGGCGCTGATGGTGAAGGCGGGCGCGTTCCTGGTGCCGACGCTGATCACGTACGACGTGCTGGCGATGGCCGGACCGAGCCTGGGTTTCTCGAAGTTCCAGGAGGAGAAGCTGGCAACTGTGCATAAGGCGGGCGAGGAGGCCGTGCGGATCGCGAAGGCGGCCGGTGTGCGGATTGGCTCCGGGTCAGACTTGCTGGGAGCGGCGATGAACCTGAAGGCTCGGGAGCTGGTATTAAAGGCGCGCATCCTTTCGCCGATGGAGGCGATCGTGTCGGCGACGCGGACGAACGCGGAGCTGTTCGGGATGGCGGACGAGATCGGTACGGTGGAGCCGGGCAAGCGCGCGGACCTGGCAGCGTTCGACCGCGACCCGCTGGCGGACCCGGAGGTGCTGGCGGACGCGGAGCGCGTCCGGTTGGTGGTGAAGGACGGGGTCATTGTGAAGGACCTCGACGGGAGATTGGGTTAGGGGACATGCCAGGCTCCAGACGCCTGGCACTGGCACTTCTCTGGCTCACAATCGGGTGGAACGTTGTTGAGGGGGTAATAGCAGTAGCCGCGGGAGTTGCGGCGAGCAGCGTCGCCTTGGTCGGCTTCGGTCTCGACAGCTTCATAGAGGTTACGGCCGCAGGCGTGCTCATCTGGCGTTTTGGCCTCCCTGAACACGATGAGTCGGCGGAGCAGCGAGAGCGTACAGCCCATCGCGTCGTGGGGATGACGTTTCTTGCGCTCGCACTCTATATCGGCGTTCAAGCCGTGTACACGGTGGCAACGGGCGAACAGCCGGAAGCTTCCAGGCCCGGCCTTGTCCTGGCGGCGGTGTCGCTGATCGTAATGCCTGTACTCGGACTGGCGAAAAGAACCAACGCTAAGCGGATCGGCTCACGGGCTCTCGTGGCTGAGTCGACGGAGACCCTGGTCTGTTCCTACCTTTCGTTTGCTCTACTGGCAGGACTGGGGGCCAACGCGGCCTTCGGATGGTGGTGGGCAGACATCGTTGCAGCGCTGGCGATGGTTCCCTGGATCATCCGGGAAGGGCTGGAGGGGGTCAGAGGCGAGTCTTGCGAAGATAATTGTGAGTGAGTCCAGAACGTGCGCTCGAGCGCACGCCATGCCCTACAGCCCCATAGCCCTTTCGACGGCGGTGAGGTCTGTGTCCACCTCAGTAGTGTCAGCCTTGATGGTGAGGGCGGTATCAGGGTCTTTGAGGCCGTGGCCGGTGATGATGCAGACGATCGTTTCGTCTAAGACGTTCGCCGACGACGCGTGTTTGAGGAGACCGGCGACGCAGGCGGCGGAGGCTGGTTCGCAGAAGATGCCCTCTTCCTGGGCGAGGAGGCGGTAGGCTTCGAGAATCTCTTCGTCGGTGACGGAGTTTATGCCGCCGCCGGACTCGTCGCGGGCGGCTTCGGCGAAACGCCAGGAGGCGGGATTGCCGATGCGGATGGCGGAGGCGACGGTCTGAGGGTCGTCGACGGGGTGGCCGAGGACTATCGGCGCGGCACCAGCGGCCTGCCAGCCCATCATGCGCGGCTTCTTCGTGGCCAGCTCCGACTGGTAGTATTCGACGAACCCACGCCAGTACGCGGTAATGTTGCCGGCGTTGCCGACGGGAATGAAGAGCTGGTCCGGAGCGTCGCCGAGGGCATCGACGATCTCGAAGGCGGCGGTCTTCTGGCCTTCAATGCGGTAAGGATTGACGGAGTTGACGAGGGCAACGGGGTGTTTCTCGCTGATGCCGCGGGCGATCTTGAGGGCGTCGTCGAAGTTGCCGTGGACGGCGAGGATTTTCGCGCCGTGGGCGACGGCCTGGGCAAGCTTACCCTGGGCGATGTGGCCGTGCGGGACGAGGACGTAGGCGTCGAGGCCGCAGTGGGCGGCGTAGGCGGCGGAGGAGGCGCTGGTATTTCCCGTGGAGGCACAAACTACCTTCTCCGCACCGGACTCGGCAGCACGGGCGACGGCGACGACCATGCCCCGGTCCTTGAAGGAGCCGGTGGGGTTGCACATCTCCAGCTTGAAGTAGAGCTCCTTACAGCCGACACGCTCGACGAGGCGACGGGACTTGACGAGGGGGGTGTCGCCCTCGCCGAGAGAGATGCGTGGGGTCGCTTCGGTGAGGGGAAGGCGGTCGCCGTAGTGGTGGATGACGCCGCGGAGGGGTGATGGGAGATCAGAAACCGGCAACAGGGACGCTCCGATTTCCGATTTCACGTTTCCCGATGCCCATTTTCGCGCTAGTCGCCGGCGTGCAGCTCACCGGCGGTTAGTTCCTTGATCTCCTGGTTGACGGCCTCGGACTGGCGACGACGTTGACGGAGCACGAGTTGGTAGACCTTCTTGAGTCCAACCTTGATCTGGTCTGCCTGGTCCTGCATCTGGGCCGTGAGTGACGCGACTTCGGCGCCGTTCTGCTGGGACTTCTGGTCGACGCGGGCGACGAGCAGAGACAGCTCGTCAAGGCGGTCAGCGATATCGTTGGCGAGGCGCTCGGCGACGCCGATGCGCTGGACGTCGTATTCGTGGTCCTGCGCGACCTTCTGGAGAGCCTCGCGAGTGTGGAGCTGGAACTCCTCGTAGGACTCGAGTTTGTCCATTCGTTCGAGGACACGGCGGAGCTGCTCAAGAAAGAGGGCCATGCGGTCGGCGAGGTTCTCGTCGCTCTGTTCGAGGGCCTCGATCTGGGTCGCGAAGTGGCTGGTCTGCTGCTCCAGTCGCAGAGTCGCCTCGTGCATGGCCGTGGATCGCATGTTGATCTCACCGAGGGTGCGTTCGCCAGCCTGCCGGGCGGCGCGGCTGCCAGAAATCTCTTCCTCGACCTGTCGGGTGGACTCCTCAAGCGTCTTAACTCGAGAGTCGTAGCCCTCGACGACTTTCGCCATCGCCTCCACTTGCTTGAGGGCGGCAGCGAGGTCCTCACGATCCCGCCCCAGTTCGGCTTGCCGCTGGTTCTGGATTTGCTCCATGCGGGCGCTGATCGCAGCCTGGCGATCCTGCGTACGGCCTAGTTGATCACGCACCTGGCGGAGGTCTTCGCGGAACCCCTGGACGGACGTATCGACCGAGCCGGTAAGGCTGATTGACTCCATCAGCTTGCGGATGTCGGTCTCCAGCGTGTAGGTCTGCTTCAGCGCCTGGGCCAGTTCGCCTTCGACCTTGTGAAGGCGAGCCTTGGTCTCGCGCAATTCCTGCTCGATCCACTCGGCGCTGGTGATCTGATCAGGCGCGGCGCGACTGCCAGGGCGAGCGGCCATCAGTCTTCGACCCGCAGGACGTTGCCGACCTGCAGCACCTCGGAGAAGGCGCTGATCTGCTGGATGCTGGCCTGCATCGCTGATTCTTTGGCAGCGTGGGTCATGATGACCAGTTCGGCGGACTGGCCCGCGGAGTCTGTCTCTTTTTGGATGACAGAGGCGATTGAGACGCCGTTGTCACCGAAGCAGCGGGCGATGATCGCGAGGACGCCCGGTTGGTCGGCGACCTCAAGGCGAATGTAGTAGCGGCTTACGAGGTCAGTCATGGGGGTGACGGTCATGCCGGAAGTATACCGCCAGGGGAATGGCTTACTGTTCAGGGAGATGGAGCGGGCGGCGTCCAGGACATCGGCCATGATCGCTGACGTGGTGGGAAGCGACCCGGCGCCGGCACCCTGGAAGAGCACCCGTCCGGTGAGGTCACCGTCCACCTGAACGGCGTTCAGCGCGCCGTCCACCCTGGTCAGAAGTTCGTGGGTCGGGACGAGAGTGGGGTGCACGCGGGCCTCGATGGCGTCGCCGACGCGACGGGCGATGGCGAGAAGCTTAATGGTGTAACCAAGTTCGGCAGCGTAGCGGAAGTCGCGAGCGCTGAGGCGGGTAATGCCTTCGCGGTAGATGTCCTTGGGGTCGATAGTGGTGTGAAACGCTAGGCCAGCGAGGATGGCCAGCTTGTAGGCAGCGTCGTGAGCCTCAACGTCGTTCGTCGGGTCGGCTTCGGCATAACCCAGCTTCTGAGCCTCTTTCAGGGCGACGTCGAAGCTGATCTCTTCGCGGCTCATCTGGGTGAGGATGTAATTGGTGGTGCCGTTGATGATGGCGCGGATACTTGTGATCTCGTTACCGGAGAGGTCGCGCTTGAGCGGGGAGATGATGGGAATGCCGCCTCCGACGCTGGCTTCATAGAGAATGTCAACGCCCGCGGCAGTGGCAGCGGAGAGTAGCCCGGGGCCGTACTTCGCCATGACTTCCTTGTTCGCCGTCACGACGTAGTG
>JBDSHD010000306.1:0-2521 GCA_039918655.1 Dehalococcoidia bacterium
GTCGCGAACGACCATCTCGTTTCTCAGCCCATCGATCAGGGGGCGGGCGACGGAAGCGGATACCGGGGTAACCAGGTTCACCCAGTAGGACGAGAGCCGGGGCGTCAGCACCGGGACTCCAAGGATCCAGAGGCGTTTACCCTCAACAGCCGCGAACCGCTCCATCATTTCGCGATACGTCATCACGTCCGGGCCACCAATATCAAGGACGCGTCCGGCCGTTTCCTCCACATCGAGGCACATCACGAGGTAGCGGATAACATCGGCAACGGCGATGGGCTGGCTGAGCGTGTTGACCCAGCGCGGAGTGATCATCACGGGCAGTCGCTCGACGAGGTGCCGCAACATCTCGAACGAGGCACCTCCAGCGCCCACTATCAGGGCCGCGCGGAACGTAGTGACGGGAACTCCGGTTGAGCCGAGCAGCCTGCCCACCTCTGCCCGGCTGGCGAGGTGCGGGGAGAGCTCCTGGTCAGTCTCGCCGAGGCCACCCAGGTAGATGATGCGCTTCACACCGTGGCGGCGGGCTGCTTCCGCGACGTTCTGCGCGGCCTTCCGGTCGAGTTCCTCGAATGTCCTGGATGCGGCCATCGAATGCACTAGGTAGAAGACAACATCAGCGCCGGCAAAAGCCGCATCGAGAGACCGCGCGTCGAGCACGTCGGCCCGGATCAGGTCCACGGCCGGCCCAAAATCAGAGCCGGTGTTCCTGATCATCGCCCGAACGTCATGCCCGGCGGCGGTCAAGGCAGGGACAAGCCGGCGCCCAATAAAGCCCGATGCCCCCGTGACGAGCACCTTCACCGTTGCCTGCCCAGGTAGGTCTCGAGTCCTTCGCGGAGCGGAGTCGGCTTGAAGCCGATCGCCTGCTGGAGCTCCGCCGGATCGGCCACGGCGTCAGACGTGATGAAGTCGACCGCGTCCGGCGTCAAAGGGCGGCCCGGTGCGAACTGCAGTATCCCTGCCAAGAGCTTCATCAAGCCGGCGGGTGCAGCGAGAATCGGCCGCTTCCTTCCCGACACCTCGAGCGCGGTCGATACTACCTGTTTCATTGATATCACCTCGGGACCTCCGAGCTCGAACACCCGGTTCGCAGCGGCGTCGCTCTCGAGGCAGCCGGCGACGGCCCTGGCGACGTCCTCGACGAACACCGGCTGCATTCGCTGCCTGTCGATGGCGCCGATCTGGGGCACGAACGGGAGGAACCGTGCCATGCGGACAAAACGGTTCAGCGCGTTATCTTCCGACCCGTAGACCCAGGATGGCCGCAGTATCGTGTAGGTGATGCCGCCATTGCGCACTGCCGTCTCGGCCCGCCACTTGGCCCGGAACCAGTGGCGCCCCTCCGGCGCTGCACCGGCCCCGCTCAGGTAGACGAAGCGCCTCGCTCCGGCCGCTTTTGCTGCCGCCACTAGGTGCTCAGTCCCTGCGGCGTCGACGTTCTCGAAGGTGAATCCCTTCCCGGGGTTCTCTATCGGCGAGTTGGGGAACTGCTGGCAGCCGACCACCGCTTCGGCGCCATCCAATGCAGGGCCCAGTGATCCCGGGTCCGTGACATCACCCTCACGAAACGTGACATCCAGTCCCGGGAAGCGGTTTGCGGCCGCCGATGGGTTTCGCGACATGACCGCGACACGATGTCCCCTGTGAGCCAGCTCCCACGTGATCGCGCTCCCAACGAAGCCTGTTCCACCTGCGACGAGTATCATTTGGTCTCCTTCTTGATCCGGTCCTCTATCACGTCGGCCGCGGCGCCGAGCCCACTTGGCAGCATGATTCCAGGCACGAAACCGTCAACTTCACCATGGGCGAACGCCGGGCCTCCTACAAAAACTGCCCGGTCGAGCTTTGCCGCCACGATCTGGCGTGCCGCTCGAGTGGCGGAAGCCCGGCTGGATGCCAGGGTCGCACCGATGCAGACCGCGGCTATGGACTCTCCCCGCAGAACATCAATCAGGTCTTCCGCGGGAGCATCCGAGCCCAGGTAGCAGACTTTCACCCCGCGCAAGCGTAGCAAGAGTGACAGCGACAGGAGCCCAACGTCGTGCCGCTCGTCCTGGGGGCAGGCGAGGATCACGACGCGGCCCTCTGACGGGGGCGCCAGCCCGGCAATCGCCTGGCAGATCTCGCGCCGCACGATCTCGGTGAGGAAGTGCTCGGTGGCGCTGGGCACCCTGTTGTTGCGCCACATGCCGCCGATCTCGCGCAGGGCCCCGAAGTAGACCCCTTCTATGGCATCAACCCACCCGAGGCTGTCCGTGGCCTGCCTCAGCAGTTCCACCAGTAGCTTCTCGTCATGCGCAAGGGCCGCGTCCGTCACCCGGCCTATCATCGGGTCTCGCTCCGGCGCCGGCGGGATAGGTTCCGGCGCCGATCCAGCAAGCACCGCGCTGGCTGCCTCGGAGGCCTGGAGACGCTTCTCGCGAAAGTCGGCGTCGGGATGGGCGATAAGATTGAGTGGTGGATGGTGGACGCGGAGGAGGATCACTTCCGCTCCTGCATCCCGTGCAAGCTTGCCCGC
>JBDSHD010000307.1:0-9075 GCA_039918655.1 Dehalococcoidia bacterium
CACTGTCACCGCGGTCGCCGAACCTTACATCCGTCGCAAGGCGATGAGACACTTGGAGAAGGGACGGGTGGTCGTGTTTGCTGCCGGTACGGGGAACCCGTATATGACCACGGACACGGCGGCGGCGCTTCGCGCAGTTGAGATTGATGCTGACGTGTTGTTGATGGCGAAGAAGAACGTAGATGGTGTGTATGAAGCGGATCCGCATCAAGACCCGAACGCCAGGCGTTTCAAAACACTTTCCTACCTGGATGCGCTCAACCGCCGCTTGCAAGTGATGGACTCAACTGCTTTGTCACTCTGCATGGAGAACCGGCTGCCGGTTGTCGTGTTCAGTCTCAAGCGCGCTGAAAGCATCGTGCGCGCGGCCTCAGGGGATGAAACTGGAACTACGCGAGTCGATGACATAGGCACCGTAATTGAGGAACCTTCCGGGACCAGAACATAGGGGGAGATATGGTTCAACAGCAAATCGATGACGCTGCTACAAGGATGCACAAAGCTGTGGAGGCGCTTCAGCACGAACTGGCGACCATCCGGACAGGACGGGCCAGCGTGGGTTTGGTGGAGCACGTGAAGGTGGATTACTACGGAACGCCGACCCCGCTCCAACAACTCGCCACCATAACGACACCAGACCCGAAAATGATCCTAATTCAACCTTACGACCGGTCCGCTTTGGAGGCGATCTCGAAGTCCATTCAGAAGTCCGATCTGGGCCTGACCCCCGGTAACGACGGGACTGTTATCCGCCTTGCCATCCCACCCCTGACGGAGGAGCGTCGTAAAGACCTGGCCAAGCAGGTGCGGAAGCGCGTTGAAGACGCCCGGGTGGCGGTTCGCAACGTTAGGCGGGACGTTCACGATCACTTGAGAAAGATCGAGCACGAGCACGACATCTCCCAGGACGACCTCAAGCGGTCCGAGTCTGAGCTGCAGAAGCTGACGGACGACCAGGTCAAGGAGATCGACCGGCTAGGTCACGACAAGGAGCAGGAGGTCCTGACCGTTTAGCGTCCTGCCGCACGTGACTAGAGAGGGGCGCTTGTGCTCGCCCAAAGACTAACCACAGCAGCCATTGGCATCCCCCTCATCCTGGCAGTGGTCCTTCTGGGCGGTGTCGTATACGCCCTGGTCGTTGCCGCAATTCTCGCCCTCGCCGCTCTTGAATTTGTGGCTATGGTAGACCTGACGGAGTCCGGGGAGCCGCCCAAGAGGGCGTGGCGACCGGGAGCATCAGAGATCGCGGTGGTTGCTGGTATCGTCCTTGTCGTCATCGGTGCGGACACGGGCGCGGATGAGTGGACGGGTGCGATCGTGGCTGCGCTCGGGTTGGTGTTCATAGCCTGCACTGCCAGCCAATCGCGGGGCCTGCAAGACTGGTTGCCTGCGGTTGGTGCCCTGATGTACATCGGGGTGCTGGGCTCCTACCTGGTGATACTTCGAGACATCCCGGACGGTGCCGATTGGATACTCTTGGCTGTGGTCGCTACCTGGGGGACGGACACGTTTGCGTACTTCACGGGGAAGGCCATCGGACGACATAAGATGGCGCCGCGGATCAGTCCCGGAAAGACTTGGGAAGGAACCGCGGGAGCGCTGGTGGGTGGACTCTTAACAATCATCGTTCTGGACCTCCTGCTGACGCTGCCGATGAGCACAGGTGATGCGGTGTTGCTGGGCTTGATCCTGCCTGCCATCTCTGTAGCGGCTGATCTCGGTGAGTCGATGCTCAAAAGGGGCGCAGGTGTGAAGGACACGAGCGAGCTGATTCCGGGGCACGGTGGATTCCTGGACCGCCTGGACTCGATCTTGTTTACGGTGCCGTTGGTATACTACTTCGTGATATGGGTCGTCGTTTGACGTCCGCACGCCCGTGCAATTCGTCCAGGCCTATTTCCCAGGTAGTCGTTAACGTATGAAATCTATCCGCGTGGCCGTGCTCGGTTCTACAGGCTCGATTGGGACTCAGACTCTGGACGTTATCCGGGCGCTGCCGGAGCGTTTCAACGTTGTTGCGCTGGCCGCCGGGAGCAACGTTACGCTCCTGGAAGAACAGGCTCGTGAATTCCGGCCCAGAATGATCTGGTCTGCCAGGGAAGAAGATTTCATCTCCGACCGGATCAACGATGGGCGGATTAGCGCCCGGTGGACGGAGATGGAGGAGATGGCGAGCCACCGTGATGTAGATCTTATCGTCGTTGCGACGACTGGTGCTGCCGGGCTTGCTCCCTCGCTTGCCGCGGCGCGTGCCGGGAAGGCGATCGCGATCGCCAACAAAGAAGTACTCGTGATGGCGGGCCATATCATCACCAACGAGGCGCGGAGGTCGGGTGCCGATATTCGTCCAGTGGATTCCGAACATTCCGCGATCTGGCAGTGCCTCTGGGGGGAGAAGACTGAGTCTATTGACCGTCTTGTCATTACCGCATCGGGCGGAGCACTGCGAGATGTCCCTGACTACGAACTGGAACGCGTGACCGCGGAGCAGGCCCTGCGGCATCCAAACTGGCAGATGGGACAGAAGATCACGGTGGATAGCGCGACTCTCTTGAACAAAGGTCTGGAATGCATTGAGGCCATGTGGCTGTTCAACGTCCCGATGGAGCGAATTGAGGTCGTCTTGCACCGGGAAAGCATTATCCACTCGCTGGTGGAGTTCTGTGATGGATCTGTCAAGGCGCAACTTGGCGTCCCTGACATGCGTCTACCTATCCAGTGTGCCCTGACGTACCCGGAGCGTGTTGCCGGAATGACAGTGCCCCGCCTGGATTTGAAGATGATTGGCAATTTGAGTTTTGACGTACCGCAGGCCAACCGGTTCCCGTGCCTGGCGCTCGCGCTTCAGGCCGGTCGTACTGGAGGCACTGCGCCGGCGGTCCTGGCGGCGGCAGACGAGGTGGCTGTCCACTATTTCCTGTCAAACTACATCGGATTCACCGAGATCGCTCACGTGATCGATGACACCCTTAACGCCCACCCACCTATCGCCAACCCGTCGCTTGAGCAGGTACTGGAAGCCGACCGGTGGGCGCGAGAGTACTCGAACGACTGGGTGAGGGCCAAGGTCTGACCAGTGATTCGCAACGTATATTGGTCGAAGGTCGTTTCCCTTTGTGACAAGGCAATCCCACCTCACTAGACTGAGAACTGATTCATGGACATCGTACTAAATTACCTGCTCCCGTTCTTTGGGATGCTCGTGGCGCTCATCGTGATCCACGAGCTGGGTCACTATTTCACAGCGAAGATGTTCGGCATCAAGGTACTGGAAGCTGGTCTCGGCTATCCGCCGCGTATCTGGGGTTTCCATTGGCGCGAGACGTTGTACTCCATCAACTGGATACCGCTTGGTGGGTTTGTGAGGTTGCTTGGTGAGGAAGACCCGACCGACCCGCAGAGCTTAGCGGCGCAATCCGCCTGGAAGCGGATCATCGTGCTGGCGGCCGGTTCGTTCATGAACATATTGCTGCCAATCATCCTCTTCACGATCCTTTTCATGTTGCCGCGAGATGTTCCCGCTGGCCCAGCGGTCATTGACACTGTCATGCCAGAGTCTCCGGCTGCCGAAGCTGGGTTGCTGTCCGGGGACATAGTCAGAGAAATTGACGGGGAGTTCGTCCGGAACACGCCAGAGCTCGGTCGTAAGATCCGTCTCAGGCAAGGTGAGGTAATCGATTTCACAGTTGAGCGCAACGATCCAATCGATGGCGAGCAAGTCCTGCAAATTCCGGTGCAGTCGCGGTGGAATCCGAAAGATACCGTTCACATTGTTCAGTCAGGAGAGACCTCAAGCTCGATAGCGCGCGATCTCGGACTTCAGCTTGGAATGGTTCTTGTTGCTGCCGATATCGAGTTCCAGTTAGAAGTAGGCGAACAGATCACGGTAACCACAGACGGTGGACCGAGAACCTACACGATTCGTGAGGGCGATAACGTGGCAGTCGTTGCCCGTCGCCTCGATGTCGATCGCGAGGTAGTGCGCGAGGCCGCAGGTCTCCCCGATCCCGACATCATCGAATCCGGAACTGAGCTCCGTTTCACACAAGGCCCAACCGGTATCACAATAGGCGACCTATACGGGTTCACCGTGAGCGAGAGCCTGCCCATTTGGGAGGCGGTACCCAAGGGATGGACCTCGACCTGGGAGTCGCTTGTGCTTGCCCGGAACCAGGTTATAGCGATGGTCAAGGGTGGGTCAGGACTGGACGTGGCGGGACCTGTCGGGATCGCTCAGGCGACAGGCGAGGTCGTTGAGGAGGCGGGCTGGAAGCCGCTCCTGGAATTCGCGGCGCTGCTTTCGATAAACCTTGCTATCATCAACATCCTTCCGTTGCCGATGCTGGATGGCGGGAGAATCGTTTTCGTGCTGCTAGAGGTAGCCCGCCGTGGCAAGCGTGTCGCTCCCGAGAAGGAAGCGATCGTGCACCTCATCGGATTGGCGCTTATGCTCACTATGGCGATCGTGGTGACGTACTTTGACGTGGCGCGAATTATTGCCGGAGGTAGTCTTTTCGAATGACGGATGAACCGCAGCCGCTGAGCCCCCGGCGGCGCACACGTCCACTGATGGTGGGTGATGTGCAGATTGGCGGAGACGCCCCGGTCGTCGTCCAGACGATGACCAACACGGACACGGCGGACGCTAAGGCCACTGTAGCGCAGGTATCGCGGCTCGCTGAAAAGGGCGCGGAGATCGTGCGGGTAGCCGTTCCGGACAAGGCCGCCGCCGCCGCCGTTTCCGAGATCGTCGAAGCTTCTCCAGTGCCACTCATCGCTGATATCCACTTCGACCATCGGCTGGCCCTGGAAGCGCTCAAGGGCGGGATCCACGGCCTTCGCCTGAACCCCGGCAACATCCGGGACGCGGATAAAGTCCGCGAGGTGGTTCGAGAGGCGAAATCGCGAGGCGTATCGATCAGGATCGGCGTTAACGAAGGATCGTTGCCCCCGATTCCCGCGTTGAAGGACGGAGAACTTCCGCCGACAAAGGTGAGCCGGATGGTAACCGCCGCGCTTTGGGAAATCGGGATCCTGGAAGAGATGGGATTTGAAGACATCAAGCTCTCGATGAAGGCGTTCGACGTGCCAACGATGGTGACAGCCTATCGGGAGATCGCTCCGAAAATTCCGTACCCGCTGCACCTGGGAGTGACGGAGGCCGGAACCCCCGGAGCTGGCACAGTTAGATCTTCGATCGGCATCGGGACATTGCTGGCCGAAGGGATCGGAGACACGATCAGAGTGTCCCTGGCGGCGGACCCGGCTGAGGAGCTTCCAGTTTGCTGGGACATCCTTAAGTCTCTCAACCTGAGGCAGCGAGGGGCGACGATTGTCGCTTGCCCGACTTGTGGAAGGATTGAAGTTGACCTGATTCCGCTGGCGAACAAGGTCGAGGAGATTTTCCAGACGATCGGAAAGCCGATCACCGTAGCGGTGATGGGTTGTGTAGTGAATGGTCCCGGGGAATCGCGAGACGCTGACATCGGGCTTGCCGCCGGCAAGGGGCGCGGTGCGATTTTCCGCAAGGGCGAGGTGGTCCGAGTGGTGGCTGAAGACCAGTTCCTCACGGCGTTACTGGAGGAAGGCGCGCAGGTGATTCAGGAGAAGTTCGGAGAAACAATTGACCTGTCCGACTTTACCGGCGATCACGTGGCAGACGATTTCATTGCTTTGACACCCGCCGAAGCTTCCCCTCTACTGCCAGGGCGCGCTGCGCGACGCGGCTAAGAAACGCCTCAGCCTGAGAAACTCTGCGAGCCGTGTATGTCGATGTTCGCACCGTGGGAGAGGCCGAGCAATTCCATCGATAGGATAAGAAAAAGCACGGCCATGAGGGCCGATCTCCACAACGACTGCGGTGCCATAAACCAGTAGAATCGCGCCGGCGCCATCATTGCTGCAGTGACACCGAGAAGGGCGTGGACCTTAAACGCCTGACTGGTAACTGCGCCGTGCGAATGGAAGACACCAACCTCCATCCCTCCTGCGATCAGAGCGGGAATGACAAACAGGTTTGCCTGAGACAAGGGCATCTCACCGTACCGGTAGCGGCGCTCTGCGATGCCCGCGACGATCATCACGGCGCCCATAACGGCGTGAATCGACCGGTCGTTGGGGTCAATTAGAGCCGCTGCGATCAGTCCCCAACCCAGCAACATCAAGACGCCGGGCCAGATGTCTCGTCTCCAGCCGATGCGGAACCAGATCCCGCCGGCGAGAGCCTCCACACTGAGGAGGACCGCCACCAGGAGGAAGCCTGCGCCAAACAGCCGGTGGTTCTCCCACGGTAGAGGGATCACGCCATGAAACTCATGGAAGTTGAGGGATGTCGCGGCCTCAGCGCTTGACGAGAGGGCGGTAAGGATCACTTTGTCGCGAGCCTCCGCTCACCGGGCAGAGCAGGGTCGGCGTCAACTACAGCCTCGGGGGCGAATACCGGCATTTGACCTCCTTCGGGGTTGCAAGCGCCACGCTGATGGCCAGAGGTGTGCAGAGCGCGCTAACAAGCACGCCTATGCTGGTCACAAGATGAGCGGAGTCAAACAGGAAGAAGCGGAGGTTCGCGGATTCGGGCGTTGGGTCGAGTGCGGCGTCAAAGAACACCCAGACGAGCCCAAGGCCACTGATGGCCGGGCCGATTAGGCCGATTGCCAGAGCCCTTGTTCGGTTGGACATGACTCCCCCAAGGAATGCACACAATTTAGGAGACCTTCGGAGAAATGTGAAGGCGTCTGGTTACAATAGTTTCCGCCGTTCGAATCTGTTACAGCGGATCTGGCAGGAATACCGGGCTAGAATGGATCCTGAGGGCGCTCGGGGAAGACTTGTTCGGTGCACCGGAGGTCGGTGTTAATTGAGTTGTCATCTGCGATGTCCTGCAGGTCACTACACGCTTCGTCGATCGTAAAGAGAGGTTCTGCGATTGAGGATTCGAACTCCTCGAGATGTCCAGTGGCATCACTCTCGTCTTCCGAGTTGGCCAGGCCTTCATTGAGATCAGTCGCGGCGGAAAGCACGTCGGCAGTGGCCTCAGTGAAGTCATTGTGAGGTTGTTCCACTTCTACCGGTGGCGACAACGATTCCATCTGCGATATGGACTCATCAAACACGTCGGCCGCCCCAGAAACGAACGCTTGTAGGGCTTCCACCTGTTCCTCGAACGTTTTGGCCGAAGACAGACTGTCGTTCAGCTCCTGGTTGAGCTGCTCTGTCCCCCGACTCGCGTTTTCGAAGATCGCCTCAACCTCGGTGAAGTACTCCTGGAGTGTCATGTCACCGGGCGCAGTGGCGTCGTCCGCGCATGATGCGCCGAGAAGCGCCGCGAACGCGGCGACAGACATTAGCAAGAGGCGGGACGGGATCATAGACTAACTCCGATTCTATTGAACGGATGGCTAGAAGACTACAGGACGCCGCTCACGGAACGTGTATAACTGTGCTGGGCGGTGGCGCCCCTCGCTGGAAAAGTGGCCAGTGGGGCCGATGATGTCCAGGGAGATGAGTTTCTTCCGAAAATTTCGCTTATCTAGAGGGCGCGCGAGGATCGCTTCGTAGACTTGCTGGAGCTGGGAAAGGGTGAACTCGGGGGGGAGGAGAGAGTAGGCCACGTTTGAGTAGGCGAGTTTGTTTCGCAATCTTGTGACGGCGTACTGGATGACGTTCTCGTTCAGGAAGGCAAGTTCAGGGAGGTCGTCCACGGCGTACCAGCGTGGCTGCCATTCAATGCGGTCGGCGAGTCTGGCCCGCGCGGGGTCCACGAGCGCCCAGTAGGCAGCGGCGATGGAGTCTGAGCCGTCCAGATCGGAGAATGTATAGAGCTGCTCCAGGAAAACGTCTGTCAGGCCCGTCTCGACCTCAAGGCGGCGGGTTGCCGCTTCAACGAGGGAATCGCCGGGAAGAAGGCGGCCTCCGGGGAGCGACCAATGGTCTTTGAAGGGGTCGGCACTACGTCTGATCAGGAGGATGCGGAGCCGTCCTGCTTCAACCGTGAAGATCACGACGAGGACTGCTACGAGGCGCCCCTGGCCGACGTCCGGCGTCGTCATGCTGGTTACGCAGCAACCGTCGCTGGGACGGTCGAGCCCTGAAGGGACCAGGGGGTTGTCCTGTCGATCCTTACCCCCACGATCTTGCCGAGGGTGAGTGATTCCAGAGAGGTGAAGTGTACCAGTTTGTTCCCACGGTTCCTGCCGGTATAAACGCCGTCCTCTTCCCCCTCTACGAGGACCTGCTGCTCACGGCCGAGGTATCCGTGGTTGATCTCGGTGGCGATGCGTTCCTGGAGCTCCTCGACGGCATGGAGGCGCTCCATTTTCTCGGCCTGCGGCAGTGTGTCCTCCATGTGGCGCCAGGCGATCGTGCCGGGACGCGGCGAGTAGGCGGCGACGTGGACCTTGTCGAACCGGACCTGCTCCAGCACACGCATGGTGTTGAGAAATTGGGTCTCGGTTTCGCCGCAGAAGCCAACGATTACGTCGGTGCTGAGGGCCGCGTGCGGCACGCGTTCCCTAATGCGTCCGACGCAGTCGAGGTACTCCTCGATCGTGTAGCCGCGCCGCATCTGGGCCAGGACTCCGTTGTCGCCTGCTTGCACGGGGATGTTGAAGTGCTCGCAGACCTTTGACTCATCGGCGACGGACTGGATGATCCTGTCCGTCATATCACGGGGGTACGACGTGAGGAAGCGGATGCGCGCGAGGTCACTGATCTCGCCGAGCCGGGCGAACAGGTCTGCCAGATCGGGCTTGTCGGTGAGGTCTTTGCCGTAAGCCTCGACGGTCTGACCGAGGAGAGTAACCTCTTTCACGCCGCGCTGAACGAGGGACTCGACCTCCCGGTTGATGTCGTCGACCGGGCGTGACTTTTCGCGGCCGCGGCGGTAGGGGACTATGCAGTAGGTGCAGAACTTGTTGCAGCCGTGCACCACCGGCACGAACGCAGTGGGACCTTTCGGCTCCGGGAAGGTGTCCGGCCAGAACTCGCCACCCAGGTCGTCTGACGGCATGATCTGGCGGATGATGACCTCGAAATTCTGGGGACGCGCCCAGACGTCGACGAAGGGGAAGCGGGCCC
>JBDSHD010000308.1:0-4464 GCA_039918655.1 Dehalococcoidia bacterium
CGTCGCATGACTGTGGCGAAAACGACCGGCGGTAACTTCTTCGAAGATTTCGAGCGCGGTCACGTGATCCACCATGCGGTCCCTAGAACCGTATGGGACGGCGACATGTCCATGTACATCGCTCTGACAGGCGACCGCCGCCCGCTTCACTGTGCCCGCGAGTTCGCTCGGTCTCTCGGGTTCAGCCGCGAGACGGCGCACGACATGCTCGTGTTCCACATCGTGTTCGGCCGCGCAGTTCCCGACGTGTCACTGAACTCCCCCGCCAACCTCGGGTACGCTGACGTTCGGTTCATGACGCCGGTCTATTCCGGCGACACGCTGCACGCAGAAACGGAGGTCATCGCCAAGCGAGAGACGTCGCGAGATGACGTGGGGATCGTGTGGGTGCGCACCAAGGGCTACAATCAGCGGGACGAGCCCGTCCTCCAGTTCTATCGCTGGGCGATGGTCAACAAGCGCCACCCGGCTGTGAAGACTGGGGATGATGACGCTCCCGAGCTACCGTCGCAGGTGCGGGTCGAGGACCTGTTCATCCCCCCAGACCTCGATCTGTCGAAGTTTGACCCGGTCGTCACTGGCGGCCGAGCCTACTGGGGAGACTACGAAGAGGGCGAACGGATCATGCACCTGCAGGGCCTCACCATAGAGGATGCGGAACACCAGATGGCCACGCGCCTCTACCAGAACAACTCCCGAGTCCACTTTAACGACGTTTTGCAGAAGAAGTCCCGTCTTGGCAGGCGCATCATCTACGGCGGGCACATAATCTCCCTCGCCCACTCCATCTCGTACGACGGACTTGAGAATGCGATTCGCATACTAGGCTTCAACTCCGGCACCCATGCCAACCCCACTGTCGCTGGAGACACGCTCTTTGCCTGGACGGAGGTGCTGGAGCGGATGGACCTCGGACGCTCGGACTGCGGAGCGCTACGGCTCAGGCTGGTGGGAGTCAAGAACGTGGATCCATCGCTTGAAGAGGTGCCTCTTCGGGTCACGGATTCAGAGACCGGGCGAGAAGGGTACAATCCCAGCGTCGTACTGGATCTCGACTACACAGTACTGGTGCCGAAAAGGTAGTGATCTAGGCGAAGTAGTTCTTGCACGCCTCGTCGATCGTTTCCTTCGTCAGTTCGCGGCTCGTGCCCTGGTATCGGGCAGAGGCCGCGATCGCCTCGACAAGGTCGCGCGGATGGCAGCCCCGCATATCTCGCTCCGGCTTAGTGAAGTACTCGTCCACGAGGTAATTAGCCACCACGTCGTCGTAGGCCAGTTCGTTCCGCTCGCACTCGAGGCACAGAATCTTGATGAAGCGCTCCCGGTCCGGAGACGGGATTTCGATCTTGTAGCGGATTCGCCGCAGGAAGGCATCGTCCACCAGATCCGATGGCCTGCGGTTCGTGACGAACAACGGGATCACGTCAAACGGGGTCTGGAACCGGACTCCACTGTGAAGCGACAGGTTGTCGATGCCCTTCTCCAACGGAACGATCCAGCGGTTGAGCAGGTAAGCGGCGTCCAGGTGCTGCCGGCCGAAGTCATCGATCACAAGCATGCCGCCGTTGGCCTTCATCTGGATCGGCGCCTCGTACGTCTTGGCAACGTCGTCGAGGATTAACTCGAGGTGGCTCGGTGCAAGCTCGCCGGCCGCAAGGACGATCGGCCGCTTGATCAGAACCCAGCGCGCGTCGAGGCTGCGGCCGTCTTCCGAGCGCACCGGCGCGTCGTCGACGGGTTCGTGGGTGCTCGGATCGAACACCTGGATCACCTGGTGCATAACTTCCACTGCGTGCGGGATAAGGATGTGGCCGGGCAGCGCGTCGCGAAGAGCTTCCGCCGCCGTACTCTTTCCGTTCCCGGAGGCCCCGTACATCAGGAAAGCGCGCTTGGAACTGATAGCGCTGCCAATTAGATCGATGGTGTGCTGGGCCAGCACCAGGTGCTCCAGGCTCTCTTCCACCATCTCCCTGGTGATCTCAACGTTCTGGACGGATTGGCGCCGTACGTACTCGAAATACTGATCCAGCGGGATAGGCGCCGGTCCCGAGTAACCGCTCATGACCAGTGATGAGGTGGCACGGGCCATACCGGCCGTGGTCAGCGTGTAACTCAGGGTGATTGGCGAGAGGCCTGAACCACCGGTCACTTCCAGCATCCGCTCCCGCCGGAGGAATCCGAGGACCTCCGCAGTGATATTTTGAGGAATGGCGATGCGTTCTGACAGCACATTGCCCGCCACGTTGCCCGCAAAATAGAGGGACTTCAGGGCGAGGTCGGCGATGAACCCCAGGTCAAGCCCCGTCTCCTCGATGGTCGACGGGGCTGCCGGAAATTCTACTAGTGGTCTCGTATCAAGGGTCATACGGGTACTCCTGGATATGTACTGGCTCTAATCAGCATAACCGTTCGGATAGGCTTGCTGTTTCAGTAAACGCAGCAGCAGCGCATCAGGTTCACCGCTGGCCTCCCAGAAGTGCCACCTGATAACGTGGCCGCATGAGAGCGTGGCGTGTCGGCGAATACGGCGATTACCGGAAAGTCCTGCACCTTGATGAGGGCGCGCCCAGACCGACTCCAGGCCCAGAAGAAACGCTTATCGAAGTTCTGGCAGCCGGTGTCAACTTCGCCGACATCCTCTCCATCGCCGGTCGCTACCAGGTGAAAGCGTCCCTCCCGTTCACACCGGGGGTCGAAGTGGTCGGAGGGGTAATCGAACCCGGTGCCGGGAGCCGTTTGCGCATTGGCCAATTGGTGCTTGCCACCCCTGCCAGCGGCGGCTACGCGGAATACGCCGCAGTGACCGACGGCGCATCCTACCCCGTGCCCGACGGAGTCGATCCGTTGCACGCCGCGGTCATGCTGGTGACCTACCAGACATCTCATGTCGCGCTATTTCAGCGCGGTCGTCTGACGGCAGGCGAAAGGCTTCTGGTTCACGGCGGCGCCGGGGGCGCCGGTACATCCGCCATTCAGCTGGGCAAGCGTGCCGGGGCAAAAGTGATCGCGACCGCCGGCGGCGCGGAGAAGCTCGCAATCTGCGTGAAATGCGGTGCCGACGAGGTCATTGATTACCGAAAGGAAGACTTCGTCGAGCGCGTCCGCGAGATCACGAAGGGGCGTGGCGTCGACGTCGTCTACGATCCGGTCGGAGGCGACGTGTTCGATGGCAGTACAAGATGCCTGGCCTGGGAGGGCCGGTTGCTCGTTGTGGGCTTTGCCGGTGGGCGTATCCCGGAGATCGCCGCAAACCGGATCCTGCTTAAGAACATCAGCATCATCGGCGTCAACTGGCCCGACTATCGCACCCGGGGCCAGAGCGTACTTGAAGCTGCCCAAGCAGACATTTGGGACGGATACCGCGACGGCGACCTCCGGCCCGTCGTCTGGAAGACACTACCGTTCGAGTCAGTGCCGGACGCCCTCGCCGCGATCGAGAGTCGCGAAAGCTACGGTAAGATCGCCATCAACGTCGGTTCTGCGGGCTAAGCTGTCGGCCTGGACAGTAGGCGCTCGCGCAGCGGCAAGTCTGACGCGCAGTCGATGGCCGTCCACGCCATCGCAATGGCGCCGTCGATCACTGCTTTGTCGGCCACCGGTGTTGCGCAATGAGCGGCGAACTCTGGCTGGTGGTTCACTGCCGGCAAGGAGTCGATACCAATCATCGGGTGGATGGAAGGAATTGCCAAGGAGACATTTCCCATGTCCGTGGATCCAGCTGACTCGCGGATTCGCGGGCTGACCTGCGGAAATACGCGTCCGAGCGCCTCCGCATTCTGCTGATAGTAATTCGCGATATCGCCGTCGTGCCGCATCTCGCTGTAAGCGAACTCCGTTCCGATCAGCTCGAGCTTCGCGCCGGTGGCCACCGCCCCCGCCTCGAAGCAGGCAAGCACCTTGGGGCGGAACTCCTCGATTTCAGCGAGAGTTCGCGACCGAACAGAGTAACTTGCGGAGGTGTTCTGAGGAATGATGTTTGCCGCCTCACCTCCACGAGTGACGATGCCGTGAACGCGATCCGTGCTGCGCATGCTCTGGCGCAGCAGTCCAATCGACACCTGGGCCACCGTGAGGGCATCTGCGGCGTTGATGCCGAGTTGCGGCGCCGAGGAAGCATGGGAAGCTTTGCCCGTGTACCTAACCTCGATGCGCTGGGCAGCCAGGATGCTGGGCAGAAGCACGTCGATGGGCGCTGGATGGACCATCATTGCAGCATGGACGCCCTTGAAGCCGCCAGCGCCGAGCAGCAGGATCTTGCCACCCCCGCCCTCTTCCGCCGGCGTTCCGATCACGCTCACAGTTAGGCCAGCCTCATCTGCGACTCGTGCCAACGCGATGCCCGCTCCAGCCGCAGACGTCGCGATGATATTGTGCCCGCAGGCGTGTCCGACGTCTGGCAGCGCGTCGTACTCCGCGCAAATCGCGATGTGCAGCGGACCCGAGCCCGCGCGCGCCGCAAACGCC
>JBDSHD010000309.1:0-3069 GCA_039918655.1 Dehalococcoidia bacterium
TCAAAACGGCCGCAGGCCGCGTCAAGCCGCGCAATCTGCGCCGCGATCCCCGCGTCGCTATCTCCGTCACCGATGCCGTCAACCCTTACCGAGCCGCCTTCATCCGCGGGCGCGTCACCAACATCACGCCCGAAGGCGGAGATGCAAGCATCGACAGGCTAGCCAAGAAGTACATGGACGCAGATTCCTATCCTTTCCGTCAGCCCGGCGAGGTCCGCCTCGTGATCACCGTCGAACCCGACCACGTCTCCACGATGGGGGACTAGGACGGCCATCCAGGAAACAACCGCAGACACCCCCGGCTCGGGCCTAGACCGCGAGATCGTCTCCACGCGTCTGACCGAACTGCTGGACGATATGCTCGCCGGCAGAGCGCCCAACGCCGGCCGCTTCTGCGGCAGTTGCTACCACCCCCTCGGGCCTGAACGCGAGACTTGCCCCCATTGCGGCATCTCCGCGACCGCGACACCGCCCACGGAGGCAGTGCCTTCCGAGATAATCGCGGCTCACCGCGTTCGACGCTCCCGTGAGGGGCTCGTCGTCCGCAGCTTCGCCTGGGGCGGCCTCACCCTCGGCGTCACCCTGGCCCTCGTCCCTCTCGCCTTCGCGGGCGTCCAGTGGTGGACCATCATCCTCTTCTTCGGACTCCTCCTCTTCTTCTACATCTTCTCCGCCAACTTCGCGAACAGCGTCGGCGACGCACTGGGCTACCGCTGGGGCCAGTCCGCCTTTCGCCAACGATGGGACGCGTTCACCGCCGGTCGCGATTCCATGACCGCCCCCTGATTAACGCCAACCCGCCGAGCAGCGTTCTCATCATCAACAACCTCATTTAACTGACACCGAGGGAGTATTACATGACTTCACTACCCGCGCGATCGGCGCTGTCCGCGGCCCTTATCGCCGTTGTTGCGCCGCAATCGCGTTCGTGGCGCTTGGATCCAGCACGGCAAGCGCGAACCAGTTCTGCCTGAACCTCAAGGGCCAGCTCTGCGTGACCCTCACGCCAGACCCCGCCACCAACCCGGTAGACACCGATCACACTGTGACCGCCGCCGCCACTGTTGACGGCGATCCGCTAGGCGCCGTCTTTGACGCCGGATTCGCTGTCTACGATGGTCCAAATGCAGGACAGACCGGAGTCGTTCCGCTCGGGGCCGGCGGGACCGCCGACTTCACCTACTCAGGTTCCGGCGGTGCCGGCACCGACAGTATCGTAGTGGTCTTGTGCGATATCGCCCAGGATTGCCAGGGATACGTTGACGGCTGCGCCCAGGACGGCTCTACTTGCTTGAGTACGATCGCAGCGGATTGCCAGCCCCAGTTGGGACCCGCGCGAGTATCAGCGGCCGGGATCCAGAATTTTTGCATCGGGCCGGCAACAGCTGTCAAGAACTGGGAAGATCCCACGCCAACACCTTCACCAACGCCCTTCGACGTCAACGCCGGTGGACAGAGCCCGGCGCCAACTCCTGCGCAGCTCCCAGCTTCCGGTGGAACAACAGGTAACGCTGGCACGCCGTGGACGCTTGTGGCGCTCATCGGCGCTGTGATGATGCTTTCCGGCGGCGGCGCCCTCGTCCTTGCCCGGCGGCGTGTCACAGATCGCTGACGCACGTTAAATCGCGTATTCTGAAGGGGACGGCCAGTTGCCGTCCCCTTCTTCTATGTTGCTGACTTGAAACGCGCCGCGATAATCGCTGCTCTCATGGTTTCGGCCTTCATTCTCGGAGGCGGCGCCATGATCGCCGCCAGGTCCCTGTCAGGCGGCGACACCACCACCTACGACCCGGTCGATTACCCAGACCTCCAGGTCCGAGAACCAAGCTTCCTCCCCGTCTCCAGCAAGCCTTCCGACGGCACGAAACGGCTGCGCTTCGAGACGATCATCTGGAACTCCGGCAGCGGCCCCATGGAACTCCGGCCAGAAAACCGGGGAGAGGAAGCGTCCACCTACGCCTTCCAGCGCCTCTACACCAGGGACGATACCGGCGAATTCACCCTCGTCCGCGAAGCCACCGTCGGGTCCTTCGCCTTTCACGCCAAGCACAAACACTGGCACTTCGGAAACTTCGCCGCGTACGAACTCCACACCGTGGCTAATAACGGTTCCGTCGGCGATGACATCGTCGCCTCCGCTGACAAGGTCAGCTTCTGCCTCCTCGACGACGAGGAGATCGCCCTTGAGATGGAGAATTCACCACCGGAAGCGGTCTACCATGAGTGCAAGCAGAACACCATTCAGGGCATCTCCATTGGCTGGGGCGACTCCTACGAGTCCTTCCTCCCGGGCCAGAACATCGACATCAGCGACGTCCCGGATGGCGAATACTGGCTCGTCTTCGTCGCCGACCCCTCAAACCTCCTCGAAGAGTCAGACGATGACAACAACACCTCTGCTGTAAAGCTCAAGCTAGCCGGCGACAAGATCGAAGTCTTCTACAAGGAGAAGCCGTCCGTCACACCCACCGAAGGGGCTGACGATGACGAAAAAGATGCGGACTAGTCCGTCCCGCGCTCGTTCCCCCGCTCTTGTCCCTAAGTAGAACCCGATAACGTTCCCTAGCGCCGCGATCCAGCCACCGACTACCACCTGCGTCAGGTCTGACTCCAGCTCCCGCGCCAGCAAAGCAGCCATCACACCGGCCGCCGTCAGCACCACCGCGAGCGACATCAGCGCCCGATCGCTACCCTTTGGCATCCCCAACGGTTCCCTCGTCAATCCGCCACCTCCCGAAAGTGAGAAGCGAGGCTACAGCCTCGCTCTCCACCGCAACTTCTATCTGCCGCTATTTACGATCTGTCTGCCCCGTCTACGGGACGTAGGCGAATATCGCCCAGGTTGTCGCACCCGCCAGCAGCGCGTATCCCAGCACCTGCACCGTCGCGTCTATCACGTTACGCACAATAGGCCTCCTTCCTCTCCATCATCGGGCGGATCGGGATCGGCTCCCTCGCCTCCCGCTGCTTGTACATCCGGCGGCCTTCCGGCTTCACACCCCCGATCACCCGGAATACCGTTCGTCGCGACACACCAAAGTAGCCGGCAAGCTCCTCGACGGACATCCC
>JBDSHD010000310.1:0-6974 GCA_039918655.1 Dehalococcoidia bacterium
CAAGCCGGAAGCAATTTGGGAGAACTACGACTGGCACCGTTTCGCCGAGGACCTGCAAGCGCTCCTCGACCACCTCGGCTTCCGCGACATCCCGCTCGTCGGGCACTCGATGGGTGCCGGAGTCGGGCTCTTCGTGGCCGGGCACAACCCCGGGTACTTCTCGCGCATCGTCGCAATCGAGCCGATCGTCGTTCCCGGCGGCATTCAGGCGGACGAGGCACGGCGCCAGGAGATGGCCCAGGGAGCGCGCCGGCGCCGCATGGTCTTCGGCTCACGAGAGGAGATGGTCGAGCAGTACCGTTCCCGCCCGGCCTTCGCGCGCTGGCCCGAAGAGACCCTCTGTCTTTATGCGGAGACCGGGACGTTCAACCGCGAGGACGGGCGGGTCGAGCTGAAGTGCTCCGGCGACGTCGAGGGCGAGGTCTTCGCCAGCAGTTCCACGCTCAACATTTGGGACGTTCTGCCCGACATCAATTCGCCGGTGCTCGTCATCCGCGGCGAGCACACCGAGGGCTTCCTCTCAATGGTGGCCCAACAGGTCAGCGAGCGTGTCCGAAACGGCCGCCTGGTAACAATCCCAGACGCCGGTCACCTCGTGCCTATGGAACGTCCAGACGTGTTATCGAACGAGATCCTGGCGTTCCTAGCGTAGCGGCGCAGCACCCCTGAAACCTCCCGGCCCTTCGTAGGGGCACAGCACCCCCTGACCCTCATGGCTCTTCGAAGTAGCGAGTGCTGCGTCCGGTCTCCCCTACAACTTGCGGGCGAGGACGATGCCCAGGCCGCCGACTCCGGCCGCGAGCGTCAGAATGATTCCCACGATGATGAGGATCATGACGATCGAGGATCCGCCGTCATCAGTCTTCGGAACTACGGACGGAGCATCGGTTTCCTGGGACTCCGGCTCCTGAGTCTCGCGGGCCGGCAGGTCGTTCGCTTCACGCCACTCGTCTTCAAGCCCGTCCTGATCGAACCCGTAGACAGTTTCGAGCGCGCCGTCGATCCGTTCGCCGCTCTTCACTTCAGCGAAGAGTTGCGCAAACTTGGCCTCACCGTAAGTCTCGACGAGGTAACTCACCAGGCTCCACCCTTCGCCGTAGAACAGATCGACCTTTTGCGGATCGCCCGGATAAGCCGTAATCTCACGCACCGACAGCACGTTGCCCCTGGCAAACGCCCGCTCGACTGCATCCTGGAACCCGCCCGGATCGTCCTGTCCGTATACTGCAGTACCTTCGTCCAGCCACGCCGGCAGCGTCCCCAGCGCGCTCTCGCCGGCCTGCGCCGTGACGACGTGCGTCAGTTCGTGCCGCAGTGTGTCGAACGAGACGTTGCCCAGCACGAGCACCGTGTTCGTCGCCACGCGTACTCCGGCCGTGATTACCCGGCTTTCATACGACTCGCTCCGCCGAGCCAGCGCCGGACGCATGTCATCCACCGACTCGTAGATCCACACATGCACGTCGAAGGGGATTTCGGCGTCCAGCAGCACAGACATCTCATCGAGCGCCTGAACGGCGACACGGTGCATTGACTGAGCATCCCCCTCCGAGCCCGAGTAGTAGTAGATCGTGACACCGTCGCCCTCTGCGGCCGCCCACTCGAACCTCACGTCGTCATAGACGAACGACTTCGTCTCCGTCTTCGCGGTGTTGCCTTCGGCGTCCGTCACCTGCCAGTGATATTCGATGATGGTACCCGGGGCCAGATAAACGTCAAGGATGAATCCAGCCTCAACCCTCGTCGACGGCTCGAAATCCGGGACTGCGTTGGCCGCTGTTCCGTCCGGCAGTATTTCGTACCTGAGGCGGATCTCTTCTATGTCCGCGTCGCTCTCGGCGGTAACCCGGAACTGGATGCCATCCGGGAATACACTTTCGGTAACACCGTCCGTGACGGTCGGTCCTGACTGCGCGCCAGCCGGGGATCCAGACAGCACCATCAGCACCGCGAGAGCCGCGGCGATTAAGCTAGGCGCCGATAGTAGCTTTTTGGTAGGCACGAAGTAGCTCGTCGATATCCCCGTCCAGCACGCCCTCGGCGTCGCTCGTTTCATACTGTGTCCGCAGGTCCTTCACCATCTTATACGGATGCAGCACGTACGACCGGATCTGGTTGCCCCAACCCGCGGAGACGTGCTCGCCCTTGATCTTCGCCTGTTCCTCGGCCTGCTTCGCCAATTCACGCTCCAATAAACGCGACCGCAACACCGCCATCGCTTTGTTCTTGTTCTTCAATTGCGAGCGTTCGTCCTGGCAAGTCGCCACGATGCCAGTTGGGACGTGGGTGATGCGGACCGCGTTGTCGTTCTTCTGCACGTTCTGGCCGCCCGCGCCGCCAGCGTTGAACGTATCGATACGCAGCTCATCCGGGTTGATCTCGACCTCGGTCTCGCTCTCAACTTCCGGCATCACCTCCGCCAGAGCAAATGCGGTGTGCCGCGACTTCGAGGAATCGTAAGGCGAGATTCGCACCAGCCGGTGCACGCCGCGCTCGCCCCTTAGGTTGCCATACGCATTCTTGCCAACGATCTCCACCGTGGCCGACTTAATCCCGGCTTCCTCGCCCGGCATGATGTCGAGCACGCTGGTCGCGAACTTGTGCTTGTCAGCCCAGCGCAAGTACATCCGCAGCAGCATCTCCGCCCAGTCCTGCGCGTCTGTCCCGCCGGCCCCGGCGTGGATCGCCAGGATCGCCGGCCGCCGGTCATACTCCCCGGAGAAGGCGAGATCGAACTCCATCGTTTCGACGCGCTCATTCAACTCGGCAGTGTCCGCAGCAACCGCCTGGGCTAGGTCGGTGTCAGACTCCGCGCCGGCCAGGGTAAGAAGGTCAGTTGCGTCCTTCACACTCGTCTGGACGCCCCTCCATGACTCAACCTGTTCCCTCAATTCGGACAGGCGGCGCATGCGTCCTTGCGCGTGCTGCGAATCGTCCCAAAATCCGGGTGCCGAGGACTCCTCCTCGATCCGTCCTATCTCAACTTCTAATGCAGGGACGTCAAAGACGGCGGAGGACGTGATCGATGCGCTCTGTCAGGTCTATCAGTGTCTGTCGTGTTTCCTGCAATCGATTCCTCCGCTCCCTCCAGTGTACACGGGGCCCACGCTACAAGCCTCCACCCTTGGATAGGCGGTCTGCCATGCGAGCAGGCTCCGGCAGGCGATGAGTTGGCGCCAGCCGCAGCACCCAGTCCACGGCTGCCTCCAATCCGATCAGATGCCCGGAGGACACGAACAACGGCTTCACATCGTCTTTCGTACGCACCACGGAGCCTACCGTCTCACCGTCGTCGATCAATGGAACGACGGAACCCTTCGTGCCCCTGGGCTCACCAGCTTCACCGCATAAGCGGCTCTTGGCACACCCAATCGTCGGGATCCCAGCCAAAAGGCCGAGATGGCACGCGATTCCCATTCGGCGCGGGTGTGCGTAACCGTGACCGTCTACCAGCAGGATGTCCGGCGACGACTCAACGAGTTCGAGTGCAGTCATTAACGCCGGTATCTCTCGGAAGGACAGGAGCCCCGGCACGTAAGGAAACCTCACCGGCGCCTGGGCCACGTGATGCTCGACAACGCCAAAGCCGGGATACGACATGACGACGACGGCGGCCCGTGCTGTGCTCGCCGCCCACGCCGGAGCCCGCTCCACGTACGCCACGTCCGCCGCCGCAACGAGACGCACGTTAGCCGGCGTACCTTGCCGCACGACCCGTGACGCAAGCTGCTTCTGCAACTCCACGGCCGCGGCAGCTGACAGGTCCCACGAATGGAGGGCCTGCAACCTCACCGTTTACCGGATCCCGGTGTCGTAGTAGATCGTGAGCTCGGAAAATGTCCTCGGCCGCACCGTCACCATCTGCTCCGCCGGTGGCGCCGGGAACGGCCCGTCACCCACCGGCAGCGCCACCACAGAGTACTCACCCGGGGGCAGCAACAGACTGAACTGGCCGTCGCTATTCGTCTCCACGGTTTGGCTCGAACCGCCTCCCACTTCGTCGACCCTGAGCGTCGCCTCCAGCGGCAAGTCCGGGCACGGCGACCCCTCCATCACCACAGGGCACTGCGGGCCCACAAGCACCTGGCCTGCAATCCCCGAAACCTCCACTGCCGGACTCTCGTCGTCATCGCCACAGGCGGCCGCCGCGAGCAACAGCACGACAACGCACACCGCGACCAGTGTGGCTCGCCCCGTCATGTCCATCGCCGCCATCATAGCCCCGCTCACGATGGCAGGGGACAAACCAGCCATGCTTGTTCTATTGTTCTAGTGCCCCAATGCTCTAAATGTCCGGGAGGTCCTCCATGCCATATGAAACCATCCTCTACGCCACCGCCGATCGCATCGCCCGTGTCACCCTCAACCGGCCCGAGCGCCTTAACGCGATCAACGCCACACTGACTGCCGAGCTTACGCAGGCAGTCGGCGACGCGAACAACGACCCGTCGGTCAGTGTCATCATCCTCTCGGGCGCCGGGCGGGCGTTCTGCGTCGGCTACGACCTGGACTGGGGCACGAAGGCCGAGGATGCCAGTCAGAGAGCCGCCTCCGGCCAGTGGGATGCTGTCCGCGACTACCAGGGAATGTCCCGCAACGTCCGCGCCTTCATGTCCCTCTGGGAGAGCCCGAAACCGGTCATCGCCCAGGTTCACGGCTGGTGCGTCGGCGGCGGCACTGACATGGCCCTCTGCTCCGACCTGATCTACATGGCGGAAGACTCTCACGTCGGCTACCCGCCCGCGCGTGTCTGGGGCGAGCCGACCACCGTGATGTGGGTATACCGCCTCGGCCTCGAGCACGCAAAGCGCCTGATGCTCACAGGCCAATCACTCACGGGAGTCGAGGCCGAACGCCTGGGCCTCGTCTCTGCGGCGGTCCCCGCCGGGGAACTCGCGTCCGTTGTAGACGAGATGGCACGCAAGCTCGCCACCATCCCGTCCAACCAGCTGGCGATGAGCAAACTACTGGTCAATCAGGCGTACGAGAACATGGGGCTGCGCACTACTCAGATGCTGGGCACGTTCTTCGACGGCGTCGCGCGGCACACACCGGAAGGGGTGGCCTGGCGCGATCTGGCCATGCAGGAAGGGTTCCGCGAAGCAGTCCGCCGCCGCGACGGCCCCTGGCAGGATTACGGTGAGACAGGCCCTTCCACAAGTTCACCCTGACCTTGTGATTCCGAGTGCTTCCGAACCGCATATAATCGGTTGGTGTTTCGCCCCTTTGGAAAGGAGCTCCCCGTGAGGTTACTAATCTTGCCTGCGCTCGCTCTGACCGCCCTATTCCTTGTCGCGTGCGGCGATTCCGGTGAAGGGGGCAAGATCGAGGTAACACTGACCGAGTGGGAGATCTCGATCGACAAGGACTCTGTCCCGAGGGGCCCGATCGAGTTCACGATCAAGAACGATGGCGACGAAACTCATGAGTTCGTGGTAATCAAGACCGACATTGCCGCTGATGAACTAGAGACGACGGACGACGGCTCAGTTGATGAAGACGCGCCGGACATCGACGTCAAACAGGAAGTCGAGGACATAGAGAGCGGCGACAAGACCGGGCGGACCTACGAACTCGATGCCGGGAGCTACGTGCTGATCTGCAACATAGTCGACGAAGAAGACGGGGAAACAGAGTCGCATTATGAGAACGGCATGCGCCAGGGCCTCGCGGTCGAAGAGAAGTAACCGGCCTTAGCCAGCGGCCGCTATTGCGGCGTCCGCGATATTGCCTATCTTCTCCCGTAACGCCGCGTTGGGCTCTCCGCCTTCGAACTCGTCGTCCGTAGCGTAGATCACCGCCTGGGGCACTCCCACCAGGCTCGCAAAGAGAGGACGGAACCCGTATTCAGCCGAGAGGGCATGCTGAGGTGCAATGCCAGTCTGCAGACCAATACACACCTTGCCCGCAAGATGGCCCTGCGGCATCAGATCGAAGAAACACTTGAGCACACCCGTATACAAAGCGCGGTACGTGGGAGATGCAGCTGCCACGATCTCGGCCTGGCCGATGGCCGCCAAGGCGTCATCGATCTCTGGCGAGTTACCCCTCGCCACCAGCGCATCCGCAGGCAAGGTTGCCAGGTCGATGACACGTGTCTCAGCACCGTAACGAGCCAGGGAATCCATCAGGCGCTGCAAGAGAGCCTTGGATTTCGACGGAGTCCTCGGGCTGCCCGAGATCCCGACGGCCCGCAGCACCCCATCGAAACGAGCCAGCGCCAGGGTCTCTTCCAGCACCTCCTCAATCGCAAGGTCCAGCGACTCATCCACCGTCCGGCCGCGAGGTCTGTTCATGTTTGGGGCCTACGCGGCGAGTGCTGCGGTCGTCGTCCTGCCGGCGAAATATGGCATCACGAACTGACCAAAGCGCTGTGCCTCCTCCAGATGTGGGTATCCCGACAGGATGAATGTGTCGATTCCCAGGTCAGCGTACTCGCCCAGGCACCTCGCGATACTTGCGCCTGAACCGACCAAGGCCGTGCCGACACCAAGCCGCGCCTTACCGATGCCCGCCCAGAGATGGTCGGTCAGCCAACCATCTTCGGCGGCTCGCACCAGCTCGCGTTGCCTTTTTTCGCCCTCCGACTCGCCCCCGGCGTGATGCTTGTCCACCATCTCCTGAAACCGATCGGAAACCCCGGAGACCAAGTGGTCAGCAGCAGCACGGGCCTCATCATCCGTCTCCCGCGCCACGACATGAATCCGCAGTCCAAATCGCAGACTCCTACCCACATCAGCCGCTCGTTTCTTCATATCCTCGATGCGCTCACGCACCATATCCACCGTCTCACCCCACAACAGGTAAACGTCGGACTCCTCTGCGCCCACTTTCTTCGCGGCGTTGGATGCGCCGCCGAAGTAGAACGGAGGATGAGGCCTCTGGTAGGGACGCGGGAAGACGTTGCCGCCTACTACCTTGAAGTACTTCCCTTCATGGTCCCAGCCCTTGTCATTAGTCCAGGCCTTACGCAC
>JBDSHD010000311.1:0-2788 GCA_039918655.1 Dehalococcoidia bacterium
GATCAGGAGCTAAAATTACAATCCAGGGAAGTAACGGCGAGTTTGCAGTCAAAGACGGTCTATCGGCCCTCGGGTCATAGCGTGCATGGGCTACCAGCCAGCCTCGACGTCTGTTACGGGGATTCCAGCGGCGCTCGGTGAGCTTGGGGGACAACTTTGGAACTGACCGTCCCCCGTTCTCTGTACAATGATCATGGAAATCCAGCCGCCTCCAACCGCTTAGTGTGGTTCGCCAAGTGCTGGAGCGTTTATCGCCCTTGCGGTTTCTGAGCGATGACAATCTTCCAGTATTTACCAGCAGGTATGTGATTCCGGTACAATCGCCTTGGAGAACAAGCGTCATGACCTCTGGAGACAGAGGCTAAATCACTCCGAAATCGCCGGATTAGCGCTCCGCTAGATGCGAAGCGCAAAACTCAATCTTCCAAGCAAAGGGTCGTTACTTTTCCGCCGTGGGCGGACTTGGAGGGAAGGCCTTGTCTCCCGCTCAAGGTGCGTGTCTCCGCCTCCAAATCGGGATGACCTACGGCCGCCCACCCATCTGAACCTGCCTCGTTCGACCCGGTGCGGCTCTACCAGCAGCCGCGCCACCAGCGGCTGCGCCCGCTCCGCCACCGGCAGCCGCGCCGCCGATCGCACCAACTGCGCGGGTCGCTGCCACTAGCGTGACCACGTTAAACAGACCTGCCTGACTGTGCCGGCTCCGCAGCAACGACGGCACCTTGAGGGTGAGCCAGCAGACCGCGATTCCCAGCATCATTGTCAGCAGAGCGTTGGACAGGCTGCCCGGCGTGAGCTCGACCATCAACGCGGAGCCGAGGCTCAGGACCATCACCTGGATTGCCTGTTGGAACACCGTGATCGGGAAGATGTCGGCCCACCACCGGAACCACCCTTGCGTCTGGGGGAGTACCCAGCAAAGGGCCGCAACGGGCGACAACACGATGAGCATGTCGATCAGGGCCAGCCGCATCAGCATTTGGAAGACGAGGAGGATCGCCACGATCCCGTAGGCCAGCGCGGTGAAGATGAGGGCGATCCCCTCCTGCGAGGGCGTCGCCTGGTCGTACCTCGGTAACCCCACCTCGCCTACGGAGGCGGCGAGCGCGTTGTTCATGTCGATCAGGAACCGCGCGAACTCCAGGGTGAGGTTCGCGGCGAGAGCGGCCAAGATGACGCGCGGCAGGAGTTCCATCATCTCGTGATAGGGGCTGCGCGTGTGCTCCTTGACCATGATGTTGAACCCGCCCCACATCACTACGGAGGCCAGCGCGACGTTCACCAGCGCCCGTGAAAAGTCCCAGAGGCTGAGTACGGTCGGACTCTCGTAGGTTCCCGCGGCTGGCGTCCGAGTGACGAAGTTAAGGGAGCTGTCACCGAGGCCGAGCGCCCAGTCTGTGAAGCCCCGGAAGGCCTCAAGCAGCGCGCGTCCGATCATCGTCAGGATCGCGTTGAGGATGTCACCCGCCCACTCGCCGGGGTCGATTCCGATCAGGTCCAGCGGGTTCGGAACTGGAATGTCGGGCAGTGCTGGATTCGGTTGCAGTCCGACATTGGGCGGCGGCACCGACTCAGATGCCGGTACCGCCGCCGGCCCGATGGGAGGGGACCCGATGTTAGAGGAGGAGCCAGCGGACGCATCACCGGTCGCGTCCGGCACCAGCGGTGCGCCGGCGAAGACGAGCTCCATGAGCGCGTTACCGTCGGGGGGAACGGGTTCATCGGCTCGCACGCCGCCCGGCGTCTCTCTGCTCGAGCGAAACGGGGTGGAAGCGTGCAATCTGGAGGGCGGGTTCGATACGTGGCAGGAATGACGACATAGACGCGCGAGCCGGACGCTTCACGTGTTATATAGATATATTATTCTAGAATTCGTGTTCATTTCCTCCAAAAACATAAATCTGCAAAACGAAATCGGGGGTTACTCCTCCTCGCTCACCCGCATGGCCGGTCGGGCGACATAGCGATTCCTCGCATCAAGTTACGACCCGGCGCATACACGCGGCATGAATGGGCTGAGCAACAGTGAAGAATGGTGATTGGAGTGGGAGACGAGGTTCAAACCCGCGACCCTCTGCCTGGAAAGCATAGCTAACGCCGTCACACGGTTCGGACAGATGGGCGAGAAACCGGAGCTTCGGTGCCGGCCGTTGCGGCTTCCATTTTTGACATGGATTTTTGACATGGCTCGGCGCGGGGTTTTCTTATAGGATTTTACCATGCTGAACGAGCCGGTGGGTGTGCTGGTGATCGGAGCGGGCGCTTCCGGCGCGGCTTTCGCATGGAGCATCGCTGACATTGGCACGAGCGTCCTGTGCCTGGACCAGGGACCCTGGATGCGGCAGCAGGACTACCCGACCAACGGACTGGACTGGGAAGCGCGCTCGATGGGGGAGTTCTCACCGAGCCCGAACGTGCGCGGCCTGCCCGCGGACTACCCGGTCAACGAGCAGCATTCCGAGATTTCGCCGCTGATGTTCAATGCGGTGGGCGGGAGCACCATCCTTTGGGCGGCGCATTTCCCCCGGCTCACGCCCGTGGACTTCCGGACCAAGACAGAGGACGGAGTCGGCGAGGACTGGCCGATCGACTACGAGACGCTCGAACCCTACTTCGCGCTCAACGACGGGATGATGGGCGTCTCGGGACTGGCAGGCGACCCCGCGTATCCGTATCACGAGCCGCCATTACCGCCGCTGCCCCTCGGCAAGACCGGGAACACGCTGGCCTCCGGCTTCGAGAAACTCGGCTGGCACTGGTGGCCTTCGGATAGCGCGATCCTGTCGCG
>JBDSHD010000312.1:0-11193 GCA_039918655.1 Dehalococcoidia bacterium
CTCCCTCCGTCATCCGCTAGTTGTCCAACCTCGTGAGGCCAATCCCCGCCGTAAGCGGCACAGGCTCACGTGGGTCGCGTTCGCCCTCCGGGTTGACTGTTCCTTCGATACCGGAAAGCAGAGCCAGCAGCCGTCGCTGCCGGTCGCGCGGGAGATCAGAGAGGAATCTCAGCAACTCAGGATCAATCGTAGAAGCGTAGTCCTGGTAGACGCGCTTCAGGGTCCGAATGGTGGGATAGCCTGCAGCCTCAAACAGCTCGTCCGGCTCAACGTTCATCGCTTTCGCCACGCGCAAGAGCACCGCAGCGGACGGGTTCTTGACGTCCCCGTTTTCCAACTGCGACAGGTACCCCTGGCTCACGTCGGCAAACTTCGCGAGTTGACCCTGTGTCAGGCTACATTCCTCCCGTGATCGCTTAATCTTGTTGCCCAGGTTCATCTCATTCCTCTGTTCTAACCGGGCGCAGCAAATTGTCAACCGTTTTATCAGAACTTGTCAACTGCACTGTAGCCCGACACACCAAATCCACCGGATCTAGACCGCCCTCGCCCGGCTCCGTCTGCCATTCCCAGAAGCTCGCGGCCTGGCCGAAGCGGGCCGCCTCTCAAACCCCCGAAGAAGTCTCAATAACGACGATTGCTGCTCTCGCGGATAACGCGACAGGAACCTGAGCAATTCCGGATCCACCGTCACCTCATACCCTTCGTCCCCGGAGTTAGAAGACTGAGCGTACCCCGCCGCTTCCATCAGTATGCGCGGATCCACGTGCAGCGCCTGCGCCAGCCGGAAAATCACCGCCGCGCTCGGGTTCTGGACTTCATCGTTCTCAAGCTGCGACAGGTAACCCTGACTGAGTCCACCCTGTACGGAAAGCTGTGCCTGGCTCATGCCCAGTTCTTCCCGTAGTCCCCGGATCGTCTTCCCCAGAGCCATTAGAACGCCACCGCGATCCGGATCACCGCTGGCCCCAGGATCACACCCAGGAACGCTGGGAACACGAACAAAACGAGTGGGAACAGCATCTTAATCGGAGCTTCGTGCGCCTGCCTCTCCGCCCGTTGTCGGCGCTGCGTTCGCATCTGCTCTGATTGCACGCGCAGTACCTGCGCAATACCGACACCCAACTGTTCTGCTTGCATGATGGAGTTAAAGAAGTTGGTAAGCTCATCGACGCCGACACGCTCGCTCAGTTCGGTCATCGCCTCGCGGCGCAGCTTTCCCATGCCGATGTCCAAGAGCATCTTCTGCATTTCGTCCGCCAGGGGACCATCGCCCTTCTCCGCCACGCGAGATAGAGCTGCATCGAGACCAAGGCCTGCCTCTACGCACGTCGTAATCATGTCCATAGTGTCGGGCAGCGAACGGATGACAGCCTTCTGTTTCGCCTTGACCTTCCCCTTCAGCCACATCCGCGGGAAAGACCACCCGAGTAACACGAAAATCCCACCCGCGAGCAGCTTTTGGAACATCCCATCCGTTGGCGCGGAGGCAAAGATCAGCAGACCCATGCCGCTCAGGAGCAGCGTCGAAAGGCCCCAGAACGATAGGTAGGTGTTATATCGCATCGGATGGCCCGCCACCATCAATTGGTGCTGGACGTCGGCCAACATTGATTGCGGCAGCACCCGGCTGACCAGCCGCGCCAGACTCTCAGCGCCCGGTTTGAGGACACGATCTGTGAAGGCAACATCCAGGTTGGGCCCAAAGTCGTCCATGGCATTCGTCTGCTGCCGGAATGCCTGGATCCGGCTTTCCATGACAGAAGTCTTGTTTCTTCCCGCCAGCGCCACTGTCATCAGCATCACAGAGCAGAAGAACGTCACCATGATCAGCGTGATAATCATCGTTCTCTCCTAGACCTCAATCTCCATGATTCGTTTGATCGTCAAGTAGCCCATAACCTCCATAACTATCGATCCGGCGATTATGAAGCGGCCCGCCGTCGTTTCGAACAGAAGGCTCATGTAGTCCGGGTTTATGACCATGAAGACCAGGAACATGAACACCGGAAGCAAACCGATGACAATTCCGGTCATCTTTTGCTGAGAGGTGAGGGTGTCAATCTCACCGCGGATTCGCTCGCGCTCGCGCATCGTGTGCGCAACGTTGTCCAGGATCTCCGCCAGGTTTCCACCCACGGAGCGCTGGATATTGATCGCCGTGATCACCATGTCCATGTCTTTGCTGGAAATGCGCGCACCCAGGGCGGCCAGTGCCTGCTCTGCGCTCATTCCCAGGGTCGACTCGCGCAGCATCCGGCGCACTTCCTGCCCCAGCGGGTCAGGAAGCTGCTTGCTGGAGAAGTCAAAGCCTTGCATAAGGCCATAACCAGACTTGAGAGAGTTCGATGTCATCCCAAGGAGGTCGACTAACTGGGCGTTTAGCCTGTCTATCCGCTTCTTGCGCTTATTGTTTAACCATTGCGCCGGCAGCATGTATCCCAGGATCCCGAGTCCGAACCCAACCGCCGCATTGAAGGGCGAGATGCCGAATACGAACGGCCCCATAAAAAACGCGCCAGCAACACACCAACGAATCATGTAGTACTCACCGACTCTCAGCGGCACCCCTGCTCGTTCCAGTTGGACCGCCACTCTCTCCGAGCCCTTCATTCCACCGAAGAAGGCGCTCAGGATTGGTAGGCCGCTATATTCCCTCTGCTTGAAGTGTGACTTCTCGCCATCCCCGATATCAGGGATGATCGCCTGATCGGCACCGCGAAACGCCTCCAACCTTTGTTTCATAGCGCCGGAGTTCACGTCCCGCCGGCCGGCCAGGGCCATCACCAATGTACTTACCGTGGCCAGCACGAGGATCGAAATTAGAATTACGAACGGATCCATAGTTAGTCCCTGACGATACCGGTCACGAAGATACCCTCGGGCAACGTCGCGCCCTGCTGGTCAAATCGCTCCGCGAAACTCGGCCGGATTCCCGTCGGGGCCATCACACCATTGATCCGGCCGTCTTCCGAAACTGAGGTCTGGTGGAACCGAAATAGGTCCTGCAGAGTCACAATCTGGCCTTCCATTCCGGTGCATTCAGTGATGTGGGTAACCCGGCGGACTCCGTCCGAGCCGCGCTGGAGCTGAATGATCAGGTCCAGGGCGGACGACATCTGCTCCCGGATCGCCCTGTCGGGCAGGTCCAGGTTAGCCATCAGCACCATGTTTTCTACGCGCGAAAGAGCGTCACGCGGCGAGTTGGCGTGCACCGTCGACAGCGAGCCTTCGTGACCGGTGTTCATGGCGTTCAACATGTCGAATGCCTCTGAACCTCGAACCTCGCCGATGATGATCCGGTCCGGCCGCATACGCAGCGAGTTGCGGAGTAGATCGCCCTGGGTGATCGCGCCCTTCCCGTCGATATTCGCGGGACGCGCCTCAAGTGCGACGATGTGCGGTTGCTGCAGCTTGATTTCGACTGGGTCTTCTATCGTCACGATTCGCTCGTCCTCGGGGATGTACGCGGACATGGCGTTGAGGAATGTCGTCTTACCGGTACCTGTACCACCGGAGATCAGCACGTTCAGCTTGATCTTCACGCAAGCCTTCAGGAAGTCCATCATCACTGGGATGATCGAGCCCGCAGCCGCAAGATCCTCCATTTTCATCTTGTCCGCACGGAACTTTCTAATCGTTATCGTTGGACTCTTCGGTGCGATGGGAGGAACGACCACGTTGACACGCGATCCGTCCGGAAGTCGTGCGTCGACCATCGGTGACGACTCATCGACTCGCCGGCCAATGGGAGCGATGATCCTTTCGATCACCCGCATGATGTGGTTCGAGTCCCGGAACCGAACGTCACTGAGGTAGATGCGTCCTTCACGCTCGAAGAACACCTCGTCCGGCGCGTTGACCATGACTTCTGAAATCGACGCATCTCGCAGTAGCGCGTCCATGGGTCCCAGGCCAACCACTTCATCTACGATTCGTGAAACGATCTGGTCCCGGGTGATACCACCCACATTCGGCAGTTCGCGACGCAGGATCTGCTCGGAAGCCTGCTCAACGACGCGCCTCCGGTCTTCCGGCGGCATCGCCGCTATCTGGTCCGCATCCAGCTCCTCGATCAGCATCTGGTGTATGCGGAAGATCAGCTGCTCCATATCTTCGTTATATCGGCCAGGGGTTGTGCGCGATGCTACACCGGTGGCCCCGCCCGCTCCGGCTTCTCCGCCTCCGTTAGGACCGACGTTTGATTGACCGTTGAATCGTCCCGGTTGCCAGCTTGTCATCTTTTACTCCACGCCTACTTCTGCTTGCTCTTGCACGTTGCCCAGGATTCGTCCGAATAGACCACCCTTGGCGGCCTCTCGGGGCTTCGCTGTCTTCGTCGTCCGAACGCCGCTGATCGCGTATGCCATTTCAACTATGCTCTCGGACGCCTTGGATGTCGGCTTCGAAACCACAACTGGCATGCCCAACTGAGTGGCCGCTGAAATGTTCCGGTCGTAAGGAATGGACCAGAACACGTCGCGTCCAAGCATGCGCTTCACTTCTTGCGGCTGGACGTTGCTCGCGTCATTCGTAGCGTTGATGACAAGTTTGATCTTCTCCTGTGGAAAGTTCCACGACCGCAACATGTCAATCGCCAGGAGTGTGTCTTTCAGGGCCGCCATGTCCACCGTCGCGACAAGCACCACCATGGACGCCAGCTCAAGCGCCCGCGCCACGATGTCGTTAAACGTGCCCGGTGTGTCCAGGATCACGTAGTCATAGGTCTGCGTCAGGACGCTGATGATGCGCTCGATGTGCCCCGCGTGGACGTTTCGCCAGTCCGTTGGCCTGATCGGCGCCGGCAGGATGAACACGCCGCTGTTGTGCTCGTATAGGCACTCCTGCACCATCTCGCGCGTGATGTCTTCTTCGCGCCCGGACAGATCCGCGATACTGCGCTCCACCGGGATATCCATCAGGATTCCCACATCTCCGAATCGTGTGTCCAGGTCCACCAGGACTACAGACTGGTTCGTCTTCTGAACGATCGCCGTGGCCAGGTTCGTCGATATCGTCGTCTTGCCGATACCACCCTTAGCGCCGAACACGGTGATCACCGACCCGGCCGCCACCGGCGCCTCCGCCTCGCCTGTCGCCCGGGCGCGTTTGCGCTCCTCCTGGGACAGCACGGTGTAGATGGAGTTGACCAGCTCCTCTTCCTTCACCGGAGCAGAGATATAGTCCTTCACTCCGGCCAACATGGCCTTGCGTATCGCCTGGTCGCCTCGCAGGGCGGAGTAGCCGATGATCGCGGCATGCGGAAGCATGTCACTCAACGCTTCCACCGTCTGCAGTGCCCTGACGGTCGGTTCCTCGATAGCGATGACTACCACTTCTGGGTCTGTCTCCTTCGCTAGCGAGACGGCTTCGATTCCGTAGCCGGCCTCCCCGACGACGACGAAGCCCGAAGCAGCCAGCAACTTCTGTATGTCGGACCTGCTGTTCGGGTCCTGGTCAACAACTGCTACTCGAGGATTGCGTGTCATGATTGGTTCCTATCGTTCCTTTATTGGGTCGGGCACACTGACGCGCCGGCAACTCCATGGTCACCAAACGGCCGCAACACAACCCACATCTGCCTGCCGACGCTGCTATCCGACACACTGCCCTGGACCGCCGCCAGTCGCAGCGCCTGGTCCGGTGTTGTCGCCAGCGTGTATGTATTCGCTTCTGGATTAGTGGCCTTAGAGGCCACGCCGGACGCATCAGAACTCGCGCTCGTCACCGTGGCACCCACCGCCAGCACCTGCATGTTCTGCATTACGTAGCAGGCCTTAACCTCAGACCCGCCCTCTGCAGCTTCACCGCTTAGCATCAGGTCGACGTAGTCGCCGGCACGGGTCAGTCCACCGACACTCGCTACCTTACTTACGTAGACGGCGTAGGCTACCTTGCCCTGGGGAATAATCAGAGAGAGCGGCGCGTCAGGCCCATAGGCCTCTTGCGCCAGCGCCGGGTCCACGGCGTTCGTGACCAGGAACTGCTGACCGGCGACGATCGTCACCTGCGTCTTCTTCCCCACCACGCTCGCCGCATCCGGGAAAACACCGGCAAGCACGAACGCCTCCTCGAACTTGCTTACGGTGACCATTTCTGGAGTGACGGTCGTAAGCGCCGGGATGTCTATCGCCGCTACAACCACGGGGACGGTCTTGGAACTCCCGCCACCGCTTCCGCTTTCGAGATTACTCAAGTAAACCCCGACGAGCGCAGCGCACAACAGCCCCATTAACAGGGCCAGGAACAGCAGTGTGCGGTTGGAGCCGCCTGCGGCCAGATTCTTAATCATGGGCTTCCCCCTTGGAAATTAGTGTTCTGATTCGGACAGTTCAGAATAATTGACGCCCCTGTAAGGGCATCGTTACATCGATTTCGGGGGCGGATCGGTGGAACTATGCAATACTGCTTCTTCCTGAGCACCGGATTGCCACCAGCAGCGCGCCGCAGGACGAGAAAAAGGGCCTCGCGCCAGAAAAGCCAGCGGAGGCCCCGAACCGATTTCTCGTTGCCCAGACTACTCCAGCCTCATCTCTGCTTTCGATTTGAATGCAAGATTGGGCCCGATGGTGCTTCCCGATACCAGGCCCATGACACTGGAGAGCGGAGTGATCAGCTGGTAGTCATACGTCACATCCACTGTCACCGATCCGCCGGGGTTCCCCTCGGCGTTGGTCACGATGACGCTCAACTGAGCCGCGTCCAGTGTGGCACTGGTGGCATAGACCTCGTCCGAGATTTCAATAGACGATCCTCCTACCGCTCCTAGTCGCGCGCCTTCGCGGGCGGCGTTCGTCACCGTGATCCAGGCGTGGAAACCCATGCCGAAGTCGACGATGGCGAAGACGAGCAGAAGGAAAATCGGGACGATCATGGCAAACTCAGCTACCGCCTGCCCACGCTCATCCTTCCGATCATGCTTACCTGTCAGCCTGACAATCTTCATCGACGCCCTCCTGGACCTACTTCTATCTTTCTCACTTCAAGGCGAAATGGGCGGACCCGCCGCACGCGGCGGATCCGCCCATCGCCTACCCTGGCTACTTCCTAGGGGGTAAGGGCGCTTGTGATCGCGCCGAGCTTGGTGGCGATCAGCGCGCCCATGAGCGTCAGCGCGGCGATAGCGACGACCGCAATCAGGCCGAGGATCAGACCGTACTCTGCGAGAGCCTGGCCACTCTCGTCCTTGCGGACGAACAACCAAAGAATCGCGTCGTTGATGTTGGAGAGCATTTACCCTCCTCCTTTCCCATAATGTTGGCTGGGTTGATCACACGGTAAGATGCGCTGCATTTGCACCTGTTACAGGTACCGGTAACCTCCAGGCTTGCTTTCACCCTTTTGTTACCCGTTGGAACCATCGCCAAATACGGGTTGCGCTTTTCCGTTCACCGTCTCAACAGGGCGATCGTCGCCCAGAACGCGCTATCCCGGGCGTTCCGCCGCCAGTACTTCACGCCAGGCTCATACTTCCCTCTCAGTACCAACACCTTCAGAATCACCATGAGAGACGTACCCGCGTGGTCACCGTTACCGTTCTCGGTTACGCTGAGCCGCCGTCACGCGTCTGGACTGGCGATCACATGGAACCTGTTCTCGGCGCGATCCTCGGACTTGTACTCGGCCACCTCGCCGCGTTCTGCTTCGTCCGTTTCTACACCGACGAGGATTTCACCTCGCCGCTTTACCAGTGCGCCGCCTGCCGGTCGCCGTTTCGGACCCGGTTCGCCCTGCCCGTGCTCGGCTGGGTGATAGCCCGTGGCCGCTGCCCGGACTGCTCCGAAGGCCTCCCCATCCGCTGGCTGGTCCTCCCACTCGGCAGCGCCGCCCTCTTCGTCGCTTCCTGGCTGGTCTTTGAGAACCTTGCCGGTTGCCTCCTCGGCGGCTTCTTCGGCACCGTCTTCCTGACACTCACCCTCACCGACTTCGACCGGCGCCTGCTGCCCAATCGCATCGTCTACCCCTCCATAATCCTCGCGATGGCGCTATCCTGGGCCTGGCCCGAGAGCGATGTGGCCGAGATCATGGCCGGCGGTCTCGTCGGCATCGCCATCGCCATCACCCTGCTCCTGGTATCGATCCCTTTCGGCGCCGGGGCGCTCGGCATGGGCGACGTCAAGATGATCATCCTCATCGGCTTCGTCGTCGGACTGCCATCCGTCTTCATCGCCATCTTCATCGGTACCCTCGCCGCAGGTGTGGTCGCTGCCTTCCTCCTGATTACCCGTATCCGGGGCCGCAAAGACTACATCCCGCACGGTCCGTTCCTCGCACTCGGCGCAGTCACCGCCATGTGGTTCGGCGCCGAGATCTGGGACGCCTACCGCAACTAGGAAGTCCTTCACCGCGCTTGTTCGCGCCCGCGGCAACGCCCTACCATAGACCGCGCTGTGCAAAGGATATCCCGTGGATCTCGGCCTCTCCGGTAAAGTCGCCGTAATAGCCGGCGCCTCCCGCGGCATCGGTAGGGCAACTGCGCTCGCCCTCGCCCGGGAGGGATGCTCTCTTGCCCTCGGCGCTCGCGGCGAAGAGACCCTGAACGCCGCCGCGGAGGAGTGCCGCACCCTCGGAGTGGAAGTCCTATCCGTGCCCTGCGACTTAACTCGCGCCGAGGATTCCGAGAGGCTCGTGGCCGAAGCGTCAGCACGCTTCGGTAGAGTCGACGCCCTCGTTACCAGTATCCACTTCTCGGCTCCTGGCATCGAAGACTCAGCCTGGGAACAATCCCTGAACAATCTCTTCTTGCCCGCTGTTCGACTGGCCCGGCTCTGTGCGGATCAGATGAAGGAGAGCGGGGGGGCGATCGTCCACGTCTCGTCGATCTGGGGCAAGGAGGCCGGCGGACAACCCGGCTACAACGCCGCCAAGGCCGCCCTCATCAGTAGCAGCAAAGCGATGTCGCGCTCCCTCGCCGCCGACAACATTCGCATCAACACCGTCGCGCCCGGCTCCGTCAGCTCACCTGGTGGGTCGTGGTGGCGCCGTCAACAGGAAGACCCGGAGGGCATGGCCCGTTTCGTGAAGGAGAACATCCCCATGGGGCGCTTCGGCACCGCGGAAGAGATCGCCAACGTTATCACCTTCCTCCTCTCGCCCCGTGCCTCCTGGGTCACTGGCGCCACCGTGGTGGTGGACGGCGGTCAGAGTTGGTCCAACGCCTGAATGACCACCCTCTCCGACCTCCGCATCCTTGACCTCTCGGACGGCCTCGCCGGCGCTTACTGCACGTACCTGTTCGCCTCATACGGCGCTGACGTGATCGCCATCGAGCCGCCCTCCGGCCACACCTTTCGGCATGCAGGGGGCCTCTGGGACCAACTGGGTGCGGGCAAGCGCAGCATCACCCTCGACATCCGCGCACCGAGCGGACGAGACGTAGTCAGGAAGATAGTCGAGGGTGCCAACGTCGTCGTCGAGACCTTCACACCTGGTGTTATGTCGACCCTCGGGCTGTCGTTCGCCGACCTGCACGGCATCAAGCGGCGCATCATCCTCACATCAATCACGCCATCGGGCCAAGGCGTCCTTGATGGTCCCCGGGACGACCTTGACCACCAAGCCGCATACCTGTCCGGCCTCAACGCCTTCACCGCCACCGCCATCGCCGCTCACAACGCCGATGCCTACGAGGTGCCCCAGCATATCGATATCTCCGCCGCCGAGTGCGCCGCGCTCGCGGCGGCCACCGGGCCGGGCAATCCGGAGGCCCTGGATCCGGGTATGCAACTGTTCAGGATGTCGGAGGTAGAACACGACATCCTCACCGCCCCCATCCTCGGCGAACACACGGTGTCATTCCTCTGCGAAGAACTGGGGTTCGACCCCCATGCCCTTCCCATCTTGCGCGCCGCGGGGGTGATATGACGCTCCCGCCGGACCTCCTGATACGCATCTATGGCCCCCGGGATCATGACGATGTGTGGCGCCTGCACTGGGAGGGCGTCCGCGAGATCTCTCCCCCGTACCCGGAAGTGGTCAGCGACTACGAGCGGGACCTCGAGGAGATCGATGCCACCTATCTCACGGATGGCTCCAACTTCTGGGTGATCAACGGTCCGGATGGCCTCGTCGGCATGGCCGCCATCCAAAGAATTAACGCGGAGACCGGCCGCCTTCGGCGAATGCGCGTTACCGAATCGTGGCGCCGCAAGGGCATCGCGCAGGCTCTACTTTCCACAGCCGAAGCGTTCTGCCACACGTCCGGCTACTCTCGGCTCATACTCGACACTACCCAGCACCAGACCACTGCTCAGGCACTGTACACACACAACGGCTTCCGCAAATCCGGTGAGCATGATCTTGGCCCGTTTCGCATGTTTGATTACGTTAAGGATCTGACCTGATGTACCGGCTCCCACTCTTTGAGCATCGCGTCCTCGACCTCGTCGATGGCCCCGCCGCTTTCGCAGGCCGCATCCTCGGCGACATGGGTGCCGAAGTGATCAAGATCGAGCCGCCATCCGGCGATAGTCTTCGGGCGTCAGACATGTTCCCGGCTCTCAACGTCAACAAGTACTCCTGCACGATTGATCTCTCCGAGCGATCTGACCTGGTCCTGCAACTCGCAGCCCTTTCCGATGTCGTCCTCGCGGCCACCGGATCGATCGACCCGGCCGCTCTCCGCGCCGCGAACGATGGCCTGATCGTGGTACTAGTGCCGACCGATGCGGGGTCCGCGTCGTGCATCGCAGCCGCTGGAGCCGTCGGACTCGCCCTCTGGGACCGCCGTCGCACTGGGCGGGGCGGCATCATTGAAATGGATCCTTTGGCACCCAGAACTGACACCGTAGTGATCTCCCCACCAGTCCTTGAACCAGTCTCCTCCATGAATGGCGTCAGTCCCGTGCCGGCGTCCGCACTCCGGATGAGCGAAACGCCGCCGCACGTCCGTCTTCCCGCACCCATGCTCGGCGAGCACAACGACTACGTCTTCCGCCACCTGCTCGGGCTCTCCCCGGCGAGATAGAATCCACGCGCTGACCCTCCTTCTCAACAAGGCCGCGCCATGTGCCCCTGTCCAGGCGGCACGACGTGACACATAATCACGTCACATGGTTCTCGCTTCCCAATCCCTGACCGGCGTCACCGGCCGCCATTGGCGCCTCCGCGGCAGGACCGCGGACACAGACCGCGATCTGGAAGGCTCTCCTCACGAGGCCCTCATCCGTCATCTGCTGTGGTATCGCGGCGTTC
>JBDSHD010000313.1:0-9312 GCA_039918655.1 Dehalococcoidia bacterium
CACCACCCTCGACCTGAATGCCGAGTTTCCGGCGCTGGTAGCCAGGGATACTCTGGGAACAAACGTGGCGCTCCTTTGCGGACACGAGATGAACAAACCGGGCGCGCTGCCGATGTGCCTGCGAATCCTGATCCACGTCAACACCGACAAAGGGTTGGGTGAGATCAGGCACGTGTATCTGCGTGGCGCCAGGGTGCTCCGTCCGGACATCGATAACGAAACTAACTAACAGGCCGTACGCCGAGTCTTGAATAAAAGGGGAACAGAACATGATTGTCGTAATGAAAACGGGCGCCACCGAGGAGCAGATTCTCAACGTCCAGAAAACCGTACGCGAGCTGGGTTTCAAGGACCACCGCATTCACGGTGAAGAGCGCAACGTCGTCGCCGTGCTCGGGCATATCTACCCGGAACTTCAGGACGAACTGGGCACCATTGATGGCGTTGATACCGTAGTCCGCATCAGCAAGCCCTTCAAGCTGGCCAGCCGCGAGGTGCACCCCCAAAACACCATCGTCACCATCGGCAACCTCAAGATCGGCGACGGCAGCGTCGTCCTCATGGGCGGCCCCTGCTCCGTCGACAGCGAGGACAACGTCATTGAGACTGCACGCCTCGTCAAGGCAGCCGGCGGGCACATGCTGCGGGGCGGCGCCTTCAAGCCACGGAGCAGCCCCTACGCCTTCCGCGGACACGGTGAGAAGGCGCTCCACATCCTTGCCGCCGCTCGCGAAGATACTGGGCTGCCGGTGATTACGGAAGTCATGGACGTCCGCGATGTCGAACTGGTAGCGAAGCACGCCGACGTCCTCCAGATCGGCGCCCGCAACATGCAGAACTTCAACCTGCTGGACGAAGTCGGCAAGGTTGGGCGCCCCGTTCTCCTGAAACGGGGCCTGTCCGGGACGATCGAGGAGTGGCTGCTGGCCGCTGAGTACGTCCTCTCCCACGGTAATCGGGATGTCATCCTCTGTGAGCGCGGTATCCGCACGTTCGAGACAGCGACTCGCAATACGTTCGATATCAACGCCATCCCGCTCGTTAAGAAGCTCTCTCACCTGCCCGTGATTGGCGACCCGAGCCACGCGACCGGTAAGTGGTACCTCGTCGAGCCGGTGGGCCTGGCAGCCATCGCCGCCGGCGCGGACGGACTGATCATCGAGGTGCACCCGAACCCGGACCACGCGCTCTCGGATGGGGCCCAATCGCTCACCCCCCCGAACTTCGCGAAACTTGCGCAGAAGGTGGCGACAGTCGCCGCCGCCCTCGGTCGCCCGATGGCGCAGCAGGCTGTCGGCGAGGAGCCTGAGCAGGTACTGAAGGCGAGCTAGTTGCCGGCGGGTAGTGGCGCAGCGCCCTGCGCCACTACCTCTTCGGTTTTCTCATGGCGAGGGCGCGGAGTTCACGCACCTCTTCATCGGTGAGCGGGCGCAACTGACCCTTGGCCAGTCCGTCAATTGAGATTGAACCGAACCGTTCCCGCCGTAACTCCAGCACGGCGTGCCCTAACTGCTTCATCATCCGCCGGATGAGGCGATTACGGCCCTCGATGACCGTGACTTCCAGCAAGCTGTTCCCGCGCTCAGTTCCAATGACGAGCGCCTGCGCTGGCGCCGTCAGCCCGTCATCGAGGGGGATGCCCTCGCGAATGGCCTTCAGGTCGGCCCGGTTGGGCACGCCCTCCACCACGGCAAGGTAGGTCTTCGGCACTTCCCTCGACGGGTGGGTCAGGTCGTGCGCGAGCTGGCCGTCATTGGTGAGGAGCAGGGCGCCCTCTGTGTCGTAGTCCAACCGCCCCACCGGCTCGACCCGCACCGGGAGCCCCTTCACGAGGTCGAGCACGCCCTTCCGGCCGCGCGGATCGCCCCTACCGGTGATGTAACCGCGGGGCTTGTTCAGAAGGTAGTAACGTTTCGGCGGCTCCGCCGGGATTCGCTCGCCCCGCACCTCGACGATGTCCACCGCCGGATCAACCAGCGTGACGCCCGTGACAACCACGCCGTTCACCGATACTTGGCCGGAGGCGATCATCTCCTCCGCCTTGCGGCGAGAGGCGATACCCCGCTGGGCAAGTAACTTCGCCAGGCGGATAGCCGCTGCTTCGCGCTTCTTAGTCATGGGAACCGCTCCCGCCTGTATCAGTCCCGTCTTCGGCCTGCCTTTCGAGGAGGATCTCAGTCACCCTGCCGATGGCGTTGTAGGCGTAGATCAAGTATTCGCGAGGATGCAGCTCAAGTGGCTTCAAATTTTCTTTTCGCATGGCTACAGGGTCGGTGATTTCGTACTCGAACGCCGGCACCTCCGCACCCATCTCAAGCTCGTAGAACTCACTGTCTTCGCCCAGGACCACGCATCCGCGGCCCGGCCCTTCAAAGCCCGGCGCATCGATCTCGATGCCGTAAGAGAAATAGGCGCCCGGGAAGGGCGGGAATGGATCCAGCCGCTCCACGGCATCCTGAAGCACCCCTTTCAACCGCTCCGCCGCCCGCTCGATCACGGCGTCGGCGTCGTACTTTAGTTCCAAGGGGTCGTCGAGGCGTTTGGGCATCGTAATTTAGAAAGAAAGCGCTTCGTTATTGTGCTAAAATCTACGCATGACAGGCGCGGGCAATCAGATGCAATCCACCCGTCAGCAGATACTAGAGTACCTGCAGCGGCACGGCAGGGGAACAGTCAAGGAACTGGGCCTCCTCCTCGGCCTCACGTCCACGGGGATCCGCCAGCACCTCACTGTTCTTGAGCGCGATGATCTCGTTACTGCCCGTGAAGAACGGGGCCGTGTCGGGCGCCCTACCCTGGTATATTCCCTCACCGAGAAGGCGGACGGACTTTTCCCCAAGACCTACGATACCCTGGCGACTGTCCTTCTCGAGGAGTTGCGCGAGGCCGAGGGCAACGAGAAGGTACACGGCCTTCTCCGGAACGTCGCACGGAAGCTGGCGGCGCCACACGTCCAGCGAGTGCAGAAAAAGTCGCTGCGCGACCGCGTCAAGGAAACGGCGGCGATCATGGACGACCAGGGCTGCGTAGTGGACTGGCACGAGGGCGACGACGGGGACTTCTACATCGATGAGTACGCATGCCCCTTTCCCAAGATCGCCGAGGCTGATCGCGCGGTTTGCGCCTTGCACGTGGAGTTCGTGCGCACCCTGACTGGCTGCGACACCAGACTTACACGCAGTCTCATGCGAGACGAACGCGCCTGTACCTACCGCGTCCGGCCCGTCTCCGTTCGCGACGAAGAAGCCGTTCCTATAGTGAACTGACAGGCCACCGCCACCGCGCAACCCCGGTGGTGTCACTTCCCTTGTCGTGAACTCATAATGGAGTTTGTCATGCTCTGGATCGGTCAATTCGCAATCGTTGCCGGCGAGGTGAAGCAGGAGACTCCCTGGATCGGCGCCTACCCGGACCGGGGGAACGGTGATGAGACGTCGGATTTGTATGTGCTCGTCGCCCCCGCGCTCCCAGGGAGCGAAGAGTTCTGCACCGAGATGAAGGACGCTATCGGTGAGGCCTACCACCGCGAGAAGGTGTCGCTCACGGGCGGCATTCTTCGCTCCCTGCACGCCGCGCACCTGGAACTCCATGGTTGGAACAAGCGCTCCCTTCGCGAGCACACGGTGGCGGCCGGCGTCAGCTGTGTCGCCGCCGGCGAAGAGAGCGTCTACCTGGCGCAGGTGGCCCCCGCCGCCGCCGTCGTCATGCGCGGCGGCGTGACAGAAATCATCAAGCCCTCGCTCCCCGAGTCCAGGCAGTCGCTGGGCCTCGAGCAGGACCCACGGCCCGAATTCACTGCGCTCGGCCTGGAGACTGGAGATCGCGTGATCCTCGTCTCACCGGAACTCACCGACGCCCTGACCGAGGACGATTTTGCGGCGGTTCTCGACTCCACCGAGGAGAACGCGCTGACCGAACTCTACCGCCGCGCCCAGGGCATAACCGACTGCGCCGCCCTCCTTATCGCCGTGGTGCCCGACCCGCCCGGCGGCGGTTAGTACTCGATGCGCGTACTCGGCATCGAGACATCGTGTGACGAGACCGCCATCGGCATCGTTGAGGACGGACGCAGACTGCTCTCCAACGTCGTCGCCTCTCAAGTGCAGATGCATGCCGAGTACGGCGGCGTCGTGCCCGAACTCGCCTCGCGCAAGCACATTGAGGCGCTCGTCCCGGTGCTGGACGAGGCACTCGCCGCGGCAGGCCTCACGCTCATGGACCTCGACGCGATCGCCGTCACTTACGGCCCTGGTCTTGCCGGGGCGCTCCTCACCGGTCTGAATTTCGCGAAGGCGATCGCGTACGCCACGGGATTGCCGCTCGTTCCGGTCAACCACCTGGAGGGTCATATCTATGCCGCATGGCTCGATATTCCGGGCGGCGTCACCGCCCGGCCCGATTTCCCGGCGCTCGTGCTAATCGTCTCCGGCGGCCACAGCGACGTTGTCCTGATGGAAGGGCACGGCCGCTATCGCCGTCTTGGCCAGACCGTAGACGACGCCGCCGGCGAGGCGTTCGATAAGGTGGCGCGTCTTCTGGGCCTGGGCTTTCCCGGCGGACCGGCCGTGGATAAGCTTGCGTCAGAGGTGAAACGGCCCTCCTTGCGGCTACCCCGCGCGCGGCTGGACGGCGAGTACGACTTCAGCTTCAGCGGGCTCAAGACGAAGGTACAGCGGATCGTACGCGGTGAAGAAGGCGAGGCGCCGGACACGGCTGAGCTGGCGGCGGCGTTCCAGGAGTCAGTAGTCGATTCGCTCGTCACCAAGGCCACTCAGGCCGCTCTTGATACAGGTGCTCGGCAAATCGTACTCGCCGGGGGGGTGGCGGCCAATTCGGCCTTGCGTGCCGAGCTGGCGGCGCGATCGCAGGTACCGGTGCTCGCGCCGCCGCCCGCGCTCTGCACCGACAACGGCACCATGATCGCCGCCTGCGGCTACCACCGCTTCCAGGCCAGTGGCATCGCGCCGCTTGACCTCGACGTTGATCCCGGTCTAAAGATCGGCTAGCCCGGCAGGACGCTTCACGAGAGCGGGCACTTGCCGCAGCCGCCCTGGCTGCAGTACTGGCGGAGGAGATACAGCATCCCCTGTTGGCGGCGCATGTCCATGCTCACTTCGCCGCCGGTCGCCTCGTGCAGGTGCCTGACCGCTCCGTACCTCACCGGGAGGGGGAGCGACGCGTAGAGACTTTCAAATCGTTCCAGGTCCGCCTGGTACTGCGGATCCTGCCCCATGGGATCAGCGCACAGCGCGGCCGCCAGCGGCAGCACAATGTTGCCTGTGATCTCAATCGCCCGCGCCCGCCCAATCAACTTTGGGACCGTCAGCGCCGGCACGATAATCTCCATTGGCGCGGCGTCTTCCAATGGAGCGAGTAGCGCCGAACCGATGCCCCCGGCCCGACAGAAGAGGGCGGTCAACTCGGCGGCTCCCCTGATGCGTCTGTCAGTGCTGTTTCCGGGCCGAACGCCGGCGCGGTGAAGGGGGTTGGGTTGAACGCTGTTCCGTGCCGCCTGGAGGGCTCGCTCCACGGCAGCGGCGCCATCCCGGCCGATGACCGATACGTCCCGCCACGGTACCGCCTTCGCCACTTCTTTCAACAGGCCGCTGTCCCCACCGTACCCCAGTGCCTCCAGCAGCCCTTCCCAGAGCGCTTGCTCTGGCGAGACCCCGGATCTGAGGCGTTTACCCCAGGACGCTGCCTTCTGCCGGAAACGCATCACCCCTAGCCGCTCTAGCGTCAGCCCGACGGTCTCCCGGCCCAGTCGCCGCACAGAGTCACGGCACGGCTCCTGGAAACCGGTTTGCCCACGGCGCCACGACCGGGGCAAACTCGCGAGAGGGTGTCCAATCGCCGCCACCGGTACGAGACTCCCATCGGCAAGCTGTGTCTTACCTTTGGAGTCATCGAAGAAAACGACATGAAGGACTACCCCACAGTACCCTGGGTCAAAGTGATGTCCATGCCGCCGGAAATCGCTGGCGGTGACGTGCAGTTCAACGTCGCCCTGGCGCGGGCCGTCCTCAAAGGCGATGATCGCATCGCGGAAGTCTGGACCGGGCCCGGACCCCCTGCGCCCGCGATAGATGACGCGAATAGCCCTCCCACTGGCGTCCACCAGGCCCGTTCTGCGAAACCCCTGTCGCTCCCAAATCTCCGAAAGTTCGCTCTCGGCGGGACGGCGCCCGCCCCCTGCGGACGGTGGCAGACTCCGGGCGACCGTGTATCCGGTAGGCCGTTCTCTGACGAGCACGCTCACCGCTCGCCGCCCCTCGTTCGGTATTCGAACCCCGCGCGCTCCGCAACTAAAGTGAGCAGTTTCGCAGACCCGCCGCGCGGCTCATAACGGCCGGTCTCCCATTCACTGACAGTTTGCTGCCGCATGCCCAGTTCTAGAGCCAGCTCATCCTGGCTGAGACCGAGGTGCCGCCGCAGCGCCTTGATCCTTCGCTGGTCCCATTTCCCTCCGTACGGCTCTCGCTCCTCCCCCATCCCGCGATCCTACACGTTTCCGTGTATTTTCACAAGTCCGTCAAACGGGCCGATCGGCCCGTTGAGGCGGCCACCGGCGCCACTCTACAATTGTCCCTAGACAACGGAACCCAGTACTGGAGGCATTGCAGACCATATGGACGTTATCTTTCGCGGCCAGCACCTCACCATCAGCGACGGCTTCCGTCTCCACGCCAGCGAGCACCTGCAGAAGCTGGCGCGCCATCTCCCTGTCGCCGATCATGCGATCGTAGACGTCCGCCGGGAAGCGAAAGGGGATGAAGGCCGATACGTCGTCCAGGTCACCGTCAGTGCCAACGGCACCTTCCTCCGCGCCGAGGAGCGTAACTTTGACCTCCTGGCCGCGGTCGACGCCGCCGCGGATGTCCTTGATCGCCAGGCCAAGCGTTTCAAGGAGCGCCGCCTCCTCCGCAGCGAGCGGCGCGTGGACAAGGACCACCGCTTGCCGGGCGACGGCACCGGTGAGGATGAGACGCCGCCTCTACCGCCGAACACCGAGATCATCGGCGGGCGCATTGTGCGCCTCAAGACCTTCCCCATGAAGCCCATGACCGAGGCCGAGGCGATAGAGCAGATGGAGATGCTGGGTCACAATTTCTACCTCTTCCATGACGCCGATCGCGAGGAGATGGTGTTGCTCTACCGGCGCAACGACGGCGACTACGGCATGATCCTGCGAGACCTCGAATAGGTGACAGCCGCCACCGGTTTGTAGTCGCTTGTGAATAGGGCCGCGACGCTCACAGTCTTCCTCGGAGGTATGGGCTCCACTCCGGTGGAGCGCCTTGTCGATGACGCCCGGCTCCACGCCTCCCTCGACGCCATCGATGCCTGGCGCACCGCCACCCTGGGCGGCGTGATCCTTGTTACCGACGCCCGGGACATCCTCGCGAACGTATCGCCGCCGCCCGGGAGCAACGTCATTGTCGATGCCGATCCGGGACCATTCCACTTCGGCAACCGCCTTGCAGGGGTCATTCGAAAGTACGGCCTGCAATCCGTTGTGTGCCTTGGGGGTGGGAGCCTGCCGCTGTTCGGGGCGAGCGAATTCGCCCGCCTGTTACGGGCCCTCGCGGATGTCGAAGCCATCACGAACAATCCGTACTCATCGGACCTCACCGCCTTCAACGTGTCCGAGGGTGCACTCTCCGCCCTGGGAGAAGTGGAGCGCGACAACGTGGTGGCGCGGGCGTTCCACGAGCGTGCCGGAATGGCCGTGGAAGCGTTGCCCCGCAATCTCGCGACGCAATTCGATCTGGATACCCCGTCCGATGTGGCGGTGCTTGCCCTCGCGCATAGTTCGGGCGCGATCAGCCCGGGACCGCGTCTCGCTGCCTACCTGGAGTCGCTGAGCCTCGACCTCGAGCGCTACCGCTCTGTGATTCCGCTGTTCACAGACCAGGCGAAGCAGATCATCGTCGCAGGCCGTGTCGGCACGCACGCCTGGTCCTACCTGGAAAGCGAGACCGCCTGCCGCGTACGTCTCTTTGCGGAGGAGCGCGGGATGGAAGCGGACGGTCGCGATAGGCGCGGGGAGGCCCGTTCGCTCCTCGCCCACCATCTCGACGCCGTCGGGTTTGAGCGATTCTTCGGAACCTTGGCGGAACTTGGCGACGCCGCTTTCATCGATACCCGCGTGCTCCTCGCCCACAACCGAATCGACGCCTCCCGCACCGAGCGCTTCCTCTCTGACCTGGGCCAGCCGAAAGATATCGCCGATCCGTTCTTGCGAGACTTCACGAGCGCCGCGCTCGCAGCGCCGATACCGGTGCTGTTTGGTGGCCATTCTCTGATGTCCGGCGACCTGATGCTCCTCAACGAACTCGCGTGGGCGCTGCGGGAGCAGGAGGCAAATGCCGGTTGATAGACCCAGCGGAGCTTCCGTCACACGTGGCTCTTTCGTAAGCTGACGCGCGTATGTCAGTTGACCACCCCGCACTCGATTCAGTCTTTTACCCTCGCTCTGTGGCTGTCGTCGGCGCCTCCGCCAATCCCGACACTCCGGGCTACGACTACGTATCGTCCATGCAGGAACTCGGCTACGGCGGGTCGATATACCCGGTGAACCCGAAGGGCGGCGAGATCCTCGGCCTCCCGGTTTACAGCACACTCAAGGACATCCCCGTAGATGTGGACTACGTGATCTCCTGCATCCCGTCCGATTACATCCTCGACCTCGTGTCACAGGCGGCCGCACGCAACGTCAAGGCAATCCAGCTCTTTACGGGCCGCTTCAGCGAGACAGGCAAGCAGGATGGGATCGACCTGGAGCGGCGCCTGTTGGACGCTGCTCGCTCCGCTGGTATCCGCCTCATCGGCCCAAATTGCATGGGCATTCTCCACCCTGCGCACGGTCTCTCTTTCCGCCGCGACATGTCGCACACGCCGGGCCCCGTGGGCTTCCTCTCCCAGAGCGGCAATCTCCTCTTCGAGATCACGCACTTTGGCGCACCGCGCGGGCTCTACTTCTCCAAGGCGGTCAGCTACGGCAACGGCGTCGATCTGGACGAGAGCGACTTCCTGGAATACCTGGCCGGGGACGAGGAGACGAAGGTCATCGGCGCCTATCTCGAAGGCGTTCGCGACGGACGCCGCTTCCTCGCCGCCATCAAGCGCGCGGCCGCGATGAAACCCGTCGTCGTGCTCAAGGGTGGCCGCACGTCCGCCGGCAGCCGCTCCGCCGCCTCCCACACAGCCGCCCTTGCTGGCCAGAGCGCGGTCTGGGATGCCGCCCTGAAGCAGTCAGGGGCTCTCGCGGTCGACACCGTGGAGGAGCTATTAGACATGCTCCTCGCCTTC
>JBDSHD010000314.1:0-9256 GCA_039918655.1 Dehalococcoidia bacterium
CACGGCATTGAAGGCGCGGATCTCCCGCTCCCGCTCCACAACCAATCGCACGGCAACGGACTGGACACGCCCGGCCGATAGGCCCTTGCGCACTTTGCTCGCCAGGAACCAGCTCAGCGGATAACCCACCAGCCGGTCGACCACACGTCGCGCCTGCTGTGCGTTCACAAGATCCATATCGATCTGCCGGGGGTGCTCGAAAGCCTCGCGCACCGCGTCCTGGGTGATCTCGTGGAAAACGACCCTCTCCAGCGGTCTCCCCTGGAGGTCCGCTGCCTCCGCCAGGTGCCACGCGATCGCTTCGCCTTCGCGGTCAGGGTCTGTGGCCAGGTATACCCGGTCCGCCTTCTTGGCCGCGTCGCCGATCTCCTTGACTACCTTCTTCTTGTCCTTCGTGACCTCGTATCGCGGTTCAAAGGTCTCCGTATCGACTCCCAACCCCCAAGCCGGCAGGTCACGCACGTGGCCGACGGACGCCTTAACCTCGTAATCGTCGCCGAGGATTCTGGATATCGTCCGCGCCTTCGCGGGCGACTCCACCACGACGAGGTTCCGGCCGCTGCCGCTCTTCTTTCCGTTTCCTTTAGCCAATCCGTTTATCCTCCATGAGCCACGGTTGATCTCGATGTGACGTACGCCTTGGCGCCGACCTCTTTGATCAGGCCTCTTAACTCCATCATAGTCAGCAGGCCGCTCACAGCCGAAACCGGCAGGCCGCTCTCGCGGCAAAGATCGTCGATGTGAGCCGGTTCCTTGGACATATGACGGAGCAACTCCGCTTCTGTATCGGTCGCCGGTATCATTTCTTGCATTTCCATCTGCTGCGGGATCGCCTGGAGATTCAATTCCTCCAGGATGTCCGCAACCTTTATAACGAGCTTGGCCTCACTTCGTTGTATTTTCAGGTTGGGTCCGCGGCTCTGGGGCGAAAAGATGCTTCCCGGCACCGCAAACACATCGCGCCCCTGGTCGTTCGCGCAGTCGGCCGTGATTAGAGCGCCGCTCTTCTGGTCACCTTCAATCACCAGCGTTCCCAGGCTCAGCCCCGACAGGATCCGGTTGCGCCTCGGGAAGAAATCCCCTCGCGGCTGCGCCCCCAGTGGCTGCTCGCTGATCACGGCGCCGTTTTCGATGATCTCCGTTGCCAGCCTGGCGTGTTCCGGTGGATACACCATGTCCAGACCACACGCCATCACAGCCAGCGTACGGCCACCCGCCGCCAACGCAGCTCGGTGAGCAATGCCGTCAACTCCGCGTGCCAATCCGCTGACAACGGTCACACCGCTGACCGCGAGTTGGTGCGACATCTCCTCCGCGACCTGTCGCCCGTAGGGTGTCGGTTTCCGTGTGCCCACCACTGCCACCGACAGTCCGTCTGCCGGTAGGATCTCCCCGCGTACGTAGAGGACGGGCGGGGAGTCATCAATCGCTTTCAACAGTTCGGGGTAGGACGGATCATTCCATGTGAGGGCGCGTACGGAGAGGTCCGCCAACCGGTCCATTTCTCTGTCCAGGTCCGCGGTATCGCGTTCCTGCACGATTGCCCGAATCACCGAGTCACTCAGCCCCGCTTCCTTCAGCTCGCTTCGGCTGGCCGCCCATGCGCTGGCAAGCGTTCCGAACCTGTCGAGCAAGGCCTGGAACCGCACCGCGCCCAGGCCCGGGACACGGCTGAACCCGATCCAGTATTTTGGGTCGTTAAGGCTTGTCTTAGGTGTGGTCGCTGTCTTTGGACTCATGTCAGGGCGCGATGATAGCACAGGTATACAGGGTCGTTCGTCACTGATTGTCACCGCCCGGTTAATCGTTCGTTAGTCTTCTGACTCGTGCGCGGCCTTGGTGACCAGCACCTTCTTAATGCGACGCCCGGCCACCGTGAGGACCTTCAGGCTGATGCCGTTGAACCGCACCGTGTCGCCAACGCTGGGCATCCGCCCCAGCTCGTTCACGATGAACCCGCCAACGCTGTCAAAGTCTTCCTTCTGAATCTGGGCCTCGAACATCTCATTTAATTCGTCGATGCCCACCCGGCCGTCAACAATCGCCTCGGCGTCGCTCAGCTGTTCTATCGGTTGCTCCTCCACGTCGTACTCGTCGCGGATCTCCCCGACGATCTCCTCGACCAGGTCCTCCACCGTTACCAGTCCTGCCGTACCGCCGTACTCGTCTACCACGATAGCGATCGAAATCTGCAGGTCCTTCATCTCGGACAGTAGTTCGTGTACCTTCTTGCTCTCCGGTACCACGTGTACTTCGCGCACTATGTCCCGCACGGTGGGTCGCTGGTTACCGTTCGTGAGGTGCCTCAGTACCTCCTTCGCGTGAACGATGCCGACGATGTGGTCGATATCGCCTTCGTACACGGGCAGGCGGCTGAACCCTCTCTCGACGAGCGCGCTCGCCACCTCGTCGAAACTCAGGTTGACTTCTACCGACACGATGTCGGGTCTGGGCACCATCACCTCTCGCACCAGCGTGAACTCCAGCTCCATCACGCCCCGGATCATTTCGCGCTCCTCATCCTGGAGCGCGGCGCTCGCGTCCTCCATCTCGGCGAGCATGAGAAGCTCCTCCACTGGCGTGTCAGAGCCGCCATGCGAGCGCCCGCCGTGCATCACGGCCTCTATCGGAACATCAACAATTGCCGCTGGAACCCGGAACACGAAGCGCACGCATGCCACCATGGGACGCAAAATTCGTTGCCATCTCTGGGGATTGCGTGAAACGAGGGATCGCGCGAACCCCCGCAGAAGCATGAAGACAACAGCGGTCACCACAACAGTGACCACAAGCGCCAACCAGTCCTGACCTGCCTCCCCGATCACGAGGAAGATCGCAATACCCGTCACACCAACAGACGCCAGATTGCGGGCCAGCGCCAGCGACGAGAGCGTCACCTGTCGCTCCTGGTAAAAGCGGCGGAGCGCCTCCACCGGCGACTCGGCCGGCTCCTTGAGTGCTCGCTCTCTGACTCCGGCGATGACGCCAGCCTCGGCGGCCGACAGGAGTACGAGAGTGATCACCCCGGCGATCAGCAGGATGATGCCGACGATCAGGTCAATGTCCATCGCTGCCCTCAATCGGTTTTGCCGGCACGCCGGCAACCTTGCCGCCTGCCGGCACGTCTCGCGTCACGACTGAACCGGCGCCCGTCGCTGAGCCCTTGCCCAGCCGCACCGGCGCCACCAGCATCGTGTCACTGCCCACGAACACCCCGTCTTCAATCACCGTCTGGTGCTTCTTTTCGCCGTCATAGTTGCAGGTAACCGTCCCGGCGCCGATGTTTACGCCCTCGCCAATGTCGGCGTCGCCGATGTAGCTGAAGTGCCCCGCCTTCGAGTTGCGTCCGATGCGCGACCCCTTCACTTCGACGAAGTTCCCCAGGTGCACACCCGATTCGAGCCGCGCGCCGGCTCGCAGGTGGCAGTAAGGCCCGATCTCCGCACCCTCTTCCATCTCCGAGTCTTCCACAACCGATGCCAGGATCGAGCAGCGATTCGCAATCTTTGACGACGCCACGATCGTGTTTGGCCCGATCCGGCAGTTCGCGCCGATCAATGTGCTGCCCGACAACGTCGTGTTCGGCTGGATCACAGTCCCTGTATCGATATTGACGCCTTCTTCGATGTACGTCGTCAGCGGATCAACGATCGTCACACCCGCCTCGACGAGTCGTGCGGCCGCAGCCAGGCGTCCGGCGAGCAGCGAGTGCAGCTTCTCGGCGGTATCCGCCAGTGAAGGCGATTCAAATTGGCGATCGTTACTCATACGGAAATCTCGCCCGAAAATAAGGGCGCGGTAGGAGGCATGGCTCTAGTAGGACGCAATCAATGTGGCGAGGCAGCAACGCAGTGCGCGTGCGCGGGGGGAGGGAGCCAACCGCAACCTATGCGGAGGTTCGCAAATATCTGGGGGTTCGGCTTCGTCCAAGTGGTCTACTTCTTCTGTGATGGTTCCAGCAATAACTGACGCCCCATCACGATGAAATGTTAGCCGTGTCCGGAAAACTCGTCAACTAACCCCGTGTTCCGCCTGCCGAGCCCCGCACGTTACAATCCGTCTCGTGAACGCACACGAACTCCGCGAGGCGTTTCAGCGCTTCTTCGAGGAACGAGGTCACCGCCGAGTCCCCGGCGCTCCCATCGTGCCGCCCGGCGACCCCACGCTCCTCTTCACCAGCGCCGGCATGGTCCAGTTCAAGCCCTACTTCATGGGCCAGGCCGAGCCGCCCTCGCGCCGCATGACCTCCGTCCAGAAGTGCTTCCGCACGACCGATATCGACGAGGTCGGCGACTACTCCCACCTCACGATGTTCGAGATGCTCGGCAACTTCAGCGTCGGCGACTACTTCAAGGCAGAGATCATCCCCTGGGCCTGGGAGTTCGTCACCAACAACCTCGGCCTTCAGCCGGAACGCCTCTGGGCCGCCGTCTACCTCGATGACGATGAGGCGTATGACCTCTGGCGCGCCACCGGCGTGCCACCCGAACGCATCGTCCGCTACGGCGAGGAGGAGAACTACTGGTTCTCCGGCGATGCCGGCCCCTGCGGCCCCTGCTCCGAGATCTACTTCGACTTCGGCGAACAGTTCGGCTGCGGCCCGGCCTGCGAACCCAACCACGACTGCGGCCGCTTCCTCGAAATCTGGAACCTCGTCTTCATGACCTACTACCGCGACGGCGAGAAACGCACACCACTCCCAGCAAAGAACATTGATACCGGCTCCGGTCTCGAGCGCGTCGCGTCAGTCCTCCTCTACAACACACCGGACTGGGACAAGAACCGCCTGGCCTCCGTCTACGACACCGACCTCTTTCAGCCCCTGATCCGCAAGATCGAGCAGGTCTCCGGCAAGCGCTACGGCGCGGACGAAGCCACTGATCGCGCCATCCGCATCGTCGCCGAGCATGCCCGCGCCGTCACCCTCCTCGTCGGTGACGAGCGCACTCCAGTCGTCCCCTCCAACGAAGAGCGCGGTTACGTCTGCCGCCGAATGCTCCGCCGCGCCGTCTACTTCGGCCGCCAGCACCTCACCATCAACGAGCCATTCATGACCGCACTTGCCGACGTCGTAATCAACACGATGAAGGAGTCCTACCCGGAACTGGAGCGCCAGCAGAAGTTCATCCGCGAGATCATCGCGCCCGAGGAGGCGCGTTTCGAGCAGACCGTCTTGCGCGGTGTCGAGAAACTGACGGAACTCATGGCAACCGCGTCCGGCGGCGTTGTCAGCGGCGGCGACGCCTTCATTCTCCACGACACCTACGGCTTGCCCATCGACCTGACGAAGGACATCGCCGCCCAGAACGGCATGGCCGTGGACGAGGCGGGCTTTGAGGCCGAGATGGAGCGCCAGCGAGACCGAGCCCGTGCCTCCGCCGGCGGTGCCGAGGCCGTCGCCGCCGACACCCTGTACGCCTCACTCGTCACCGAGCCCACCATCTTCACCGGCTACCAGGAGACCGAGGCCCAATCTCGCGTCGCCGCGCTCACCACTGATGGGGACGGGGCCCCAGCCAGTGGGGACGGGGCCCTAGCTCCGTCCCAGACAGCGAACGCCAGCCAGCCTGTCGAGATCTTTCTCGAAGCCACCCCCTTCTACCCGGAGGGCGGCGGCCAGGTCGGCGATCGCGGCACGATCGCAGGCCCTAACGGCCGCGTCGATGTCACAGATACACAACGCGTCGCCGAACGCCTCATCGTCCACCGCGGCACGGTCTCCCAGGGCGCCATTACCGTCGGAGATGACATAACCGCCGCTGTCGATCCCGAACACCGCGCCAACACCCGCCGCAACCACACCGCAACCCATCTGCTCCACGCCGCCCTCCGCCAAGTGCTCGGCGCTCATGTCCGCCAGGCAGGCTCCCTCGTCGGCCCCGATCACCTCCGCTTCGACTTCACCCACACCAAAGCCGTGACCCCCGAACAACTGGCCGAGGTCGAGTCACTCGTCAACGATAAAGTCCGCCAGAACATTCCCGTCAACACGCGGGAGACGACGTTCGACGAAGCGATGTCGGACGGCGTCCTTGCCTTCTTCGGCGATAAGTATGGCGAGCGAGTGCGAGTCGTCGAGGTAAACACCGTCGTCCCGCGATTTAGCGCTGAGCTTTGCGGTGGCACCCACTGCGAGCGAACGGGCGAAATCGGCTCCATCATCATCACCAACGAGTCGTCCATCGGTTCCGGCATGCGCCGCATCGAAGCGCTCAGCGGCGTCGGTGCCGAAAGCCGGATCCGAGATCAGGAGCGCACGCTCGCCGGCATCGCCCAGAGACTCAACGCCCCCCGCACCGCTGTCCTCCAAAAGCTCGAATCCCTAGTTGCCGAAAATGACGCACAGCGCAAGAAGATCGAGAAACTGGAGCGTTCCCTCGCGACCGCTCCTCAAACCGACGATCTGGCCGGCCAGGCACAGTCTATCGACGGTGTCTCCGTGCTGGTCACGCGCGTCGAGGCCCCCAGCATTGACGCACTGCGATTCATGGGTGACTCAGTCCGCAAATCCCTGCCCTCAGGCGTCGCCGTCCTCGGCAGCGTCATCGAAGGGCGTCCTATGTTTGTCGCCCTCGTCAGCAAGGACTTGATCGATCGCGGTCTCCACGCCGGCAACATCCTCCGGCAGGTCGCGACCGTCGCCGGCGGCAGTGGTGGCGGTCGGCCCGACACGGCACAGGGCGGCGGGAAAGACCCCGGCAAGATCGACGAGGCTCTCGCGGTGGTGGCCGGGGCGGTACGCGAGATGATCGCCGGTTGATCAGCGTCAGGCCCCGCGTCGGATACCATCGCCGCGACGACGGCGTTTATCCGGGTAGAAGGCCACTGGAACACAGATGCGAATCATAGGTATCGACTTTGGCGAGCGACGTATCGGCGTGGCAGCGGCCGATGACCGTGTTCCGATCGCCCTGCCCATCGAGACCATCGATGCCACCCAGGACCCGGTTGCTCAGATCGAAAGGGTTGTGCAGGAGCAGCGGGCGGAAGCCATCATCTTCGGCCTACCCCTGAGCCTCAGCGGCGCTGAAGGGCCGCAGGCGCAGCGCATTCGCGAGGTCGCCCGGGAGCTATCTGAGCGCATCGCCACACCAATCGACTTCCAGGATGAGCGCCTGACGACCGCCCAGGCGGAGCGAGTGCACGGCGGGAAGAACTCGCAGAAGGACGCCATCGCCGCCAGCATCCTCCTCCAGGCGTACCTGGACCGCCGGCGCTAGATGAAAGCCAATCGCTTCACCTACCTCATCGCGCTGAATATAGCGGCTGCCATGGTGCTCGCCGCGGCGTGGATCATTGCCGGCAGTCCCGCCGAAATCGACGATATCGGTCCGTATCAGTCCGTCGCGCCAGGGGAACCTCGGATCGTGGCGATCACGGTACGGGATGGTCAGGCGCCCGACTCCATCGGGGAGGCGTTGCAGGACGCCGGCGTGATCGATTCGTCCACGCAGTTCGAGGTGCTCGTCAGCCTCATGGGCTACGACCGCCTCCTCCAGGCTGGAGAGTATGAGTTCGAGGCGGAGTCGAGTGCGCTCGACGTGGTCTACCGTATTCGCTTCGGCCAGGTCTCCACCCGCTCGGTTACCGTCATCGAGGGGTGGCGGCTGGAAGAGATCGCCGACGCCCTCGAAGCGCAGGGCATCCCCCGTGACGAATTCATCGCGGCCGTTTCGCACTCGAACTACGACTACGACTTCCTTCAGGACGTGCCGATCGACTCCTCGATTGAGGGCTACCTCTACCCGGCGACGTACGCCATCCGTTCGGACGATTCCGCCGAGTCAATGGTGCGAAAGATGCTGGACGCCTTTGACCAGAACGTGCCGCCCGCCGTCGCTGAGCAGGCCTCGGCGCAGGGCCTCAGCCTGAACGATGTCGTCACCCTGGCGTCGATCATCCAGCGCGAGGCTGTCTTGCTAGACGAGAAGCCGATCATGGCCCAAGTCTTCCTCAGCCGCTTGAATCTCGGAATCCGTCTTGGTGCTGATCCCACCGTTCAGTATGCCGTCGCCGAGGACCCCGGCAGCGTCGCCGAATACGGCTGGTGGAAGCAAGGACTGACGTTGGACGACCTCGCAATCGACTCGCCGTACAACACTTACCTGGTCTTCGGCCTGCCGCCGGGACCGATCAGCAACCCGGCCGCCGACACGATGCTCGCCGTCGTGCAGCCCTCTGACACCAACTATCTCTACTTCGTCGCTAAAGGTGACGGCTCCCACGCTTTCGCCGAAACGCTGGACGAGCACATAGCGAACATAGAGAAGTACCAGTCCGGTGGCGAATAACATCGCCGCCCTCCACAAGGGATGACGGTGCAGTATCTCGGCGTCATCATCGAGCCAGGCAAGACCTCCCTATCCCCCGTCTTTCAGCAGGCCGCCGTCGACGCCCTCGGCCTCGAGTACAGGTACGAGCAATGGCCGACACCGCCCGATGGCCTGGCGACCCGTGTCACCGGCATGCGCGCGCCTAGCGTTCGCGGCGCCAACGTCACCATCCCCCACAAGGAAACGATCATCCCCCTCCTCGACGGAATCGATGATGTGGCCCGCCAGGTCGGCGCCCTCAACACTGTCCGTAACGACGGGGGGCGCCTGACCGGCTTCAACACCGACGTCGCCGGTTTCACACGTGCCCTCAGGGAAGACGGAACCTTCGATCCGGCCGGTGCCCAGGTGGTTGTCGTCGGCGCTGGCGGCTCGGCGCGCGCCGTCATCATCGCTTTGGCGTCGGCTGGCGTCGCGTCGATCGCGATTTTCGCGAGGACCCGCCTTCGCGCCGATCGACTGGTCGCCGAGGTCAGGCCGTATTCCGGCACTGTGAGCCTTCAGGCGCTCGGCGATGGTCCATCTGCCGTCGCGGAGGTGATGGCGTCAGCGACGCTTTTGGTAAACTGTACCCCACTGGGAACAGCCGGAACGCCCGAGGAGCGATTGTCACCCGTGCCGGCCGCAACCATCCATCGGCAAATGCTCGTTTTCGATCTCGTCTACAGACCCACCGTAACGCCGCTTCTCCGCGACGCGGCGGCTCGGGGTGCGCTCACGCTCGGAGGCCTCCCAATGCTGATCTACCAGGGCGCGGCTTCGTTCAAGATCTGGACGGGGCAGGACGCGCCGGTAGACGTCATGTTCTTAGCCGCTCGCGAAGAATTGGCGAAGGAAGGCCCTGCCTAATGCTGCCGTGGGCGATCGGTGGCATTTTCGTGATCTTCCTGATCATCGCCTACATCGTCGTTCAAGGTACCCGC
>JBDSHD010000315.1:0-4342 GCA_039918655.1 Dehalococcoidia bacterium
GGCCGCGCTGCGTCATCTAACTTCTCCCAAACTATCCAGATAAACGGATCCCAAACCGCTCATCCTTATGATGCCCCCGCGATACACTGACTATATACTATCGTGTCACCGGGTTGTAACGGTTAACGCTGAGTTAAGGTTAGCATTCTGGTACGATAGAAGTCGATGATAAGCGGGAAAGTAACGGTCTATAGTTAGGTCGGGGAATACATGGCTGCTTTGCAAGAGTATCTACAGGAAGAGTTTCAGGCGCACCCCACTCTTCCTCTCTGGCGTGAGGCTTTCCTCGGCGTGGACTGGCTATCACTCCGAATGTCGCCCGTGTTCAGGGGTGTGGGAATACCCGCTGGCGATGGCTCTGCCGTGGTGGTGATCCCTGGGTTCATGGGTTCCGATCAGTATCTCGGCGATATGAACGCGTGGCTTCGCCGGGTCGGCTACACGCCGTACCTCTCAGGCATAGGGCGCAACGCCGAATGCCCGGATGTACTGAGCCAGCGATTGCGAGAGACAATCAACCGCGCTTACGAGGAAACTGGTAGCCCCGTGCACCTCATCGGGCACTCCCTCGGTGGCGTACTCGCAAGGAGCGCAGCCGGGCGCTGGCCGGAAAAGATTGCTTCCGTCACAACCATGGCTTCTCCCTTCCGGGGCGTAAGGGTGCACCCATTTGTTCTTCAGACGGCCTACCTGGTGCGGGGACGCATCAGGCAGCGTAGTTTCAACGGGGCCGACAAGGAGCCACCGAACTGTTTCAGCGGCTTCTGCACCTGCGATTTCTTGAACTCACTCCGCGACGAGTTCCCAGCAGAGGTCCCCCAGATGGCGATCTACACCAAGTCCGATGGGGTTGTTGACTGGCGATGTTGCATCAACCAACTTGATGACGGGACTGACATCGAAGTGAATGGAACCCATGTCGGGCTGGCCTTCAATCCGCAGGTGTACCGCCACATTGCCCACTTCCTGGCTGAGCCGGAGTCCTACCGCCAGCAGGATGTGGCCTGACACCTGATCTACAAGTCAGCGCAAATGGAAAGAGGCACCTCATCGAGGTGCCTCTTTCGGTAGGGGTGCCGAAGGGGTGGGATTCGTCAGGGCTCCGGGTTCAGTCAGTCGCGAACTGAAGCCTTCGCAGCGGGCTTGCGGGTGCCGGCGGCTCTTACGCCGTTGACGGCCTGCGTGGCGACCGGGGTGGCGCGCTGGACGGCGTCGCGCGTGGCCGAGATTGCGGCCTGGCCAGCGTCGCGGTTCGCCTCGACTACCTTACGGATCGTGTCGCGTGCCTCGCGGCCGCTGTCCGCTACCTCGTCGAGGAACTGACGCGTCAGATCAAGCGTTCGGCTCTGGACCTCGGTCACGTTCCGTACGGCCGCGGTGTAGAAGCCGGTTACGTCTCGCGGGGCCGAAGCCAGGCGTTGCGTCAGGTCAACCGCATCCCGCTGTCCGCGCTCGACCTCGTCGATCAGGCGCCGACTCACGCGGTAACCACGGTCATTGGCCGTCTTCACCGCGTCCAGAAGGGCGTCGTACGAGTCGTTAATGGCCTCGAAGAACTTGTCGATATTTTCCTTGTTACTCACAAGAAACCTCCTTGACTAATCTGTCATCTATGTGCAAAATACACATATCAGCAATTGATGTCAAGGGGTTTGGTCAAAATTGACAAACGAATCATCTGAACCGAACGGTAAATCGCCGAGGAATGGCGCAGGTGCAAAGGGTCGCGTCTCGCGCGGGGATAACGGCTACAAGCCGCGACTGACAGGTGACCTCCTCAGCTCCAGCCTGTTGGCATACCTTCGGCGCTGGAACGCCTACGGCTACCAGCTGGTGCAGGAGCTTGGGAAGTCAGGCCTGCCCGACTTCGACTCAACGACTGTGTACCGCACCCTACGCCAACTGGAGAAGTCGGGGCTGGTTTCTTCCTTCTGGGACACCACCGAATCAGGGCCGGCAAGGAGGCGCTACTCCCTTACCCAGTCCGGCGAAACTTTCCTTGATCTCTGGTACGACATGTTCGGTAAGTACCAGGAGATATTGCAATCAGCATGGAATTCGTTAGACAATCCTCACCGTACCTCTGCAAATGCGGATGCGGCGGAGTTGGATGACGGCAAGTTAGAGGAGGCTCAGTAATGGCTGGACAGAACGGCACAAATCGTACAGAGTCCGGGGTGCCCGACATCGCCGAGATGTGGCGCAGCTGGATGACCGAGACGGAAAGGCAACTTAATTCGTTCTTTGGCGACGCCCTCGGTACGGAACAGTTCGCCAGGGTGAGCGGGAACTTCGTGGACGGTTACGCCGTCGTTCAGCGCTCCCTTAACCAGCGCATGGAGCGCTACCTAAACACGTTCAACCTCCCGACCCACAGCGATATCGTGGAGCTCGGCGAACGGATGCACGCCATTGAAGAGCGCATCGCCTCGCTCGAGTCCGCCACCCGCACGCTCGCGGATAAGGCCGGTGTTCAGACTACTGCGCAGGTCACGAAACTTCAGCCGAAGAGGACCAGGAAGCCTCGAACTGTAAACGGTCCGAATTCTGGCAACACGGCCTAACGGCCCCTGGAGGAGATGAGTGGTGGCAACAGTACCGCCGGTCGTTGAGACCTTCATCGATACCGCCCAGGAAGAGGTGGAGCGCACGCATGAGCGAGTAAAGAAGGGGATGGACATCCTGCTCGCGCGGGACGAGCCGCCGGTCGGTATCACCCCGAAGGACGTCATCTACTCCCGCGGCACCCTCAAGCTTTACCACTATAGGCCGATGACCGACGAGGTCTACCGGGTTCCTGTTATCTTCGTCATGTCGCTCGTCAGTAAGCCGTGGATCCTCGATCTCACCTTTGGGCAGAGCTTCGTCCAATACATGCTCGCGCAGGGGTTCGACGTCTTCATGATCGACTGGGGAATCCCGCGGCCGGAAGACAAGAAGCTCAAGTTCGAAGACTACGTCCTGGACCTGATGCCAGCGTGCATCGAAGAGGTACAGAAGGCCACGGGCGAAGAAGATTTCTCCATCCTTGGGTACTGCATGGGTGGTTTGTTTGCCCTCATGTACGCCGCCATGTTTCCCGACGCCCCGCTCAAGAGCCTCGCCTGCGCCGCGACCCCTGTGGATATGAACGGTATGGGCTTATTCCGCAAGTGGCAGGACCCGAGGTACTTCGATGTAGATCGGCTCGTCGACACCCTGGGCAATATCCCACCGGAAATGATGCTGCGCTCCTTTGAACTGCTGCGTCCAATGGACCGCCTCGGCGGCTATATCAGACTCCTCGACAATCTCTGGGACCCGCAGTTCGTCTACGGATTCCGCATCATGTACAAGTGGACAAACGAGCAGATCCCGTTCCCGGGCGAAACCTACCGCCAGTTCACTAAAGACCTGATGTGGGAGAACAAACTGGTCACCGGCCAATTCAAGCTCGACGGCCGGCCCTGCACCCTCGACAACGTGAAAGTCCCTGTCCTCCACGCCATGGCCGAGCATGACCATATCGCACCGTTCGCCGCTACCAAGCCACTGCTGGACCTCGTGGGTAGCGACCAGAAGGAAGAGGTGGTACTCAAGGGAGGCCACGTCAGTCTCGTCGCCGGCAAAAACGCGCTCACCCGTCTCTGGCCAAAAGTCGCGGACTGGATGTCCCACCTCTCGGTGTAAGCGATGCAACTGCGCGAACGCACCGTCATCGTCACTGGCGCTTCGTCCGGCATTGGGCGCGCCACCGCGCGAACACTCGCTCAGGCCGGTGCCAACGTCGTGCTCTCCGCGAGGAGCAAAGCGAAGCTTGAAGATCTGGCAAGAGAACTTAAGCCGCTCTCCGCGCGTGCGATCCCGGTCGACGTTACGGAGCGGCTCTCGGTCGAGGCGCTCATGCGGCGAACATCCGAGGAGTTCGGCGCGATCGACGTACTGGTCAACAATGCCGGCGTTGGTTTATTCGCGCCAATCGCTGACGGAAATCCGGATAACGCGCGCTATCTGTTTGATGTGAACGTTTGGGGGGCCGTCAACTGCATTCAGGCCGCCGCCCCGTATATGAGGGACCAGGGCGAAGGCCACATCGTCAACGTCTCCTCGATCGCCGGTCACATCTCGCCGCCCTATATGGGGATGTACGCCGCTACGAAGCACGCTCTCGCCGCCATTTCCGACGCCTTGCGGAACGAAGTCGCGAGCGACGGCATCGGGGTCACAACCGTTTACCCTGGACTCACTGAGACCGCCTTCACTGAGAACATGCTGCAAGAGGTCGAGGCGCCGCGGATACCACCGATAGTCCGCTTCGTTCCCGCTGAAACCGTGGCCCGGCGCATCTACCAGGCGATCCGAT
>JBDSHD010000316.1:0-10504 GCA_039918655.1 Dehalococcoidia bacterium
ACACCCCGGCGGCTCTCGTCGACGAGCTCGTGCCAGCCATACTTTCGGCGCCACAGCGGCTCATGCACACCGCCATGTCGAGCATCCTCGAAGAGGCGAGCAGGCCAGCGGGCGCGATTCCGGTTCCCGCGCTCTTCATCCGCGCCGCCACCTCGTACAAAACCGAGGACGACTTCCGGGGGCGTTATCCGGGCATCGAGATCCACACGCTGGACTGCGCCCACTTCGTACAGATGGAAAAGCCCGCTGAGACTAACGCCCTCATCGACTCATTCCTGGAGCACCTCGCGTGAAACGCGCCCTCGAAGGCATCGCCCACCACCCGCTCATCCTGAGCCTGTCGAAGGACTCCTGGTACGGTGCCACGATATTTGCCGGAGGGCACGAATGAAGCGCGCCCTCGAAGGCATCAAGGTCGCCGACTTCTCGTGGTACGGCGCCGGCCCGATCTGCATGGAGCACATGGCCACCTTCGGGGCCACCGTCATCCGCATCGAATCAGAGACAAAGCCGGACGGCATCCGTTCGATCCAGCCATTCGCCACCGGCAAAACGGGATACAACGTCAGCGGCTTCTTCAACAACTTCAACGCCGGTAAGTACGACCTGACCCTCAACATGAACACGGAGGAAGGCCTGACAGTCGCACGCAAGGTGATCGAATGGGCGGACGTCTTCCTCACCAACATCACCCCCCGTGTCATCGAGCGCTGGGGCCTAACCTACAACAACCTCTCGGAATGGAACCCGCAGATAATCGCCGCCTACCAGCCAATGCAGGGCTACGACGGCCCTCACAAAGACTTCCTGGGTTTCGGCGCCGTGCTCACGCCCATCACCGGCTACAGCTACCTCACAGGCTTCCCTGACCGCAAGCCGGTCGGTCTCGGCACCAACTACCCGGATTATGTCATCAACCCCGGCCACACACTCATCGCTATTCTCGCCGCCCTGCACTACCGCCACCGCACCGGCAAGGGCCAGCGCGTCGAGTGCGCCCAGCTTGAATCCTCCGTCGCGCCGCTGGCGCCCGCGATCTTCGACTACACCGCCAACGGAATCGTCCAGAACCGTGCTGGCAATCACATCGCCGAAGCCGCGCCCCACAACGCCTTCAAGTGCAAACCCCTCACCGATGGCGGCCGCCCGATGGACGAGCAATGGGTCGCCATCGCCTGCTTCTCGGACGACCAGTGGCGCGCTTTCGCCGCCGTGATCGGCAACCCCGAGTGGGCGAGTAGCCCGAAGTTCGCCACTCACGAAGCCCGCAAGCAGAACGAGGATGAACTGGACGCCAACATCAACACCTGGACCGCTGACAACGACGCGTACGACGTCATGAGTGACCTCCAGGGGCGCGGCGTCCCGGCAGGCGTCGTCCAGGGTGCGCGCGAGATGCTAGATCGCGATGACCACCTGAAGGAACGAGGCTACTACGCCTACCTGGACCACCCCGAGGCCGGCCGCACCGCCTACGACGGCCCGCCGTTCAAAATGTCCGAGACTCCCGGCGAACTACGTTGGCCCGCCCCGCTCCTCGGCGAGCACACGGAATACGTCTGCAAGGAACTTCTCGGCCTGAGCGACGATGAGATTGCGGACCTCTTCGTCGCGGGCGCACTGACCTGAAACCCGGCCTAACCTTCAAAATGACTAACGAACCACCCCCAACCACCCTCCCCTCATCCAGCCCGCAAGAGCACATCACCGGCTACTACCGTTCAGCCGACGGCGCCGTCACGGTGATTGACCGCGAAGACGACGCGCTCTTCAAGCGGGCGCTGGCCGATCCCGATGGGGTCCTTTGGATCAATCTGGTGACCACCGAGCAGTCCCGAACCCGAATCCTCGAGGACGTCTTCCAGTTTCACCCCCTGACGATCGAGGACGCGCTCTCCCCCCAGGTGGATCCCGCTAAGATCGACCCGTTCGACGACTACATCTTCATCGTCGTCCAAGCGTTCTCCCCTTACGTAGCCGGCCAGGAACTCGCTGCCGTCGAAGTGGACTTCTACCTCGGGCCTAACTACGTCGTCTCCTGCCACCGGGAGCCCGTCCCGCGCATCGAGGAATTTGGCATCCGTTGCCAGCGCAACGACACCACGCTCAAACACAGGGCGGACTGGATTCTGCACGGACTGCTCGATGCCCTGGTCGATGATTATCTCCCGATCGTGGACGAACTGGACGAGACCATCGATCGCATCGAGGAGGGTGTGCTTGAGGACGCCAACCGCCGGCTCCTGCAGCAGATACTGGTGGCCAAGCGGAACACCCTGCGTCTGCGCCGCGTCACAGCCCCTCAACGGGAGATCCTGAACCGCCTCTCGCGCAACGAGTTTCCGGCGCTGGTCAGGCCCGAGGCATCCATCTACTTCCGCGACGTTTACGACCATCTGGTGCGCGTCGAGTACCTCATCGAGGCCCTGCGCGATCTCGCGGATGGCGCCCTCCAGACCTACCTGTCAGTCGTTTCCAACCGCCTCAACGCGGTGATGAAGGTGCTGACAGCGGCTGCCACCATCTTCCTCCCGCTCACAGTGATCACAGGCGCCTACGGCATGAACTTCGAGCACAACGTCTTCCCGCCCTTCGATTCGTCGTGGGGGTTCATCGCCGTCATCGCGCTCATGCTCATCAACTCCGCGGCGATGCTGGCGTACTTCCGCCTGCGCCGTTGGGTTTAAGGCTCGAATTCCCCCCTAACTTAAACGGGGGTCAGGCTCTCACTGACGGGCCGAGGTGGTAGACGAGCGCCCGTTTGTGCGGACATAGAAATGGCGCGCTCGGTGAGACTCGAACTCACGACCTCAGCCTCCGCAGGGCTGCGCTCTATCCACTGAGCTACGAGCGCGCGTGGGTCATACGCGCAGTGATGGTGCCGAAGGGGGGATTTGAACCCCCACGCCCGTAAGGACACTGCGCCCTGAACGCAGCGCGTCTGCCGTTCCGCCACTTCGGCGCTGTTTCAGAATATCAGTCACGCCTCAAGGGGGTCAATTTAGGAATAACCCGTCGGCGCCAGCAACCGCTCCACCATCCCCATACCCAGCGCCCCCGCCTGCGCCAGCCGTTCCTCCTTCACGAATTCCGCCCGGTCCTGCACCGTGTGGTAATTCGGATCGCAGAAGCAGTTGATGATGATCGCCGGAATCCCCGCGTCGATGAACGGCGCGTGATCGCTGCCCAACCCCTCTGGCAACGCCTCGATCGTGTACGGGATGTCGTTTGCCTCCGCCACTTCACCGGCGATGTTAACGAGTTCCGTCGATCCGCCCAACGGCCATGCGTCGCCGACAGCCAGCATGTCAAAGTTCAGCATCGCCTCGATGGAGGAGCGTTCCTCACTCGTGAGGGATTCCAGGTAGTAGAAGCTGCCCACGAAGCCGATCTCCTCGGCGCCGAATAGCACAAAGCACACATCCTCGTACTGGCCGTCAGCCGCCATAGCCCGCGCCATCTCGATCGCGACTGCTGTCCCGGAACCGTTGTCATTCGCGCCCGGTCCGGCCACCACCGAGTCATGGTGCCCGCCGACGATCACCAGGCACTTCCCGCCCGGCGGCTTCGCGACGACATTGTGCGACTTCGTTCCCGAAGCGTCGACCTCCACAGAAAGGGCGACGATCACCTGCCCATCCTTTACGGCGGACTTAAGCGCCTCGCCATCCTCCAGGGAGATCGCTACCACCGGGACGCTGGCCGAATCCACTTGACCGTCAAAGAGACCCGGCTCCTTGTTGTAGATGATCACTGCACTTGCCCCCGCCTGTTGCGCGTTGGCAACCTTCTCGCGAAAGAAGATCTCTCCGCGTTGAATCAAGGCTATGCGTCCATCGGTGTTCACGGGGAACTGCTGGGGATAACCCAGCCCCGCAACAACGATCTCCGCCTCCACGCCTCCCTCGGCGCTACCGGAGAAAGCGAGCGCCGGGATGTCACGCCCTGACGCGCCCGTGGTACGCACCGACGCCACTCCCTTCACGAACTCATCGATGGAGAATGGCTGCAGCTCCACCGCGTAGCCGTAGGACGCCAGTTGGTCCCGAATATACTCGGCGCCCCGGAGTTCATTGGGACTGCCCGCTGCCCTCGAACCGATCTGCGCTGCCAGTACGTCGATGTGCTCGACCGCCCGCACCGCGTCAAAAACCGGCTCGCCAATCCCTTCAGGAGACGGGGTCGGGCTTGCCGTAGGCGCTGGGCTGGGGCTCGGAGAAGGGCTTATTGAGGGAGTAGGCGTCTCAGTGCCCGAACCGCCGCCGCACGCAGCCAGCAAGAAGACCAGCGTGATAGACAGGCCCAGGACTCTGAACGAGGGGAGGTTGTGGCCGATGATCAGGGCCGGTTCTTCTTGCGTCCCCACCACGAGCGTTTGGTGCCCTTGCCCATGTCCATCGGGCGGTCCCGCCAGTACCTCGGTGTAGACTTCGACTGCCGCCTGAGCGAGAGGACGAAGGCAACAATGAAGAGGATAATTCCTGTCGCAATGATGATGTTCCAGAGTGGCGAATCGCCGGCGGCAACGTACCAAACGACGATTATGGCTATCGCCGTGAGAAGCAGATGGCCGGCGTTGATGCTGGGCAGATGGATCGACTCGACAACATCGCCGATCGCCCGGAAAGGCGCCGTCAGCGCATCACTGATCCGCCGCCGGAGCGACTTCTCCGGCGGGAGGGCATGGAGGCCCGACAGCAACTCTTCGACTTCGCGCTGAATCCGGTCTGGCATGTTAATTCCCAGGGATCGCCCTCACCCATGTTAATCGCCGCCCGCGAAACCCGTCCATGGGCCGCGAACGCCCGCCGCTTGTTGGCCGCGCGTGCCCTCTGCATAATGAACGCCAATCCCATGAGAGTAGATGCATGAACTGGCGCCAAGAGTACAAGAAACGGCTCGCGTCCGCCGATGAAGCCATGACCGAGGTGCAACCGGGCAACCTGGTTTCCATCCCTATCGCCGGTCCTCGCACTCTCCAGCGCGCACTTTTCACACACGTACAGGCTACCGGGCCAATCGAACTGCGCTTGGCCACGCCCCTCACCGATCCCGGCTACCTCTATGGCTCGGCTGAAGACCTGTTCAAAATCGAGTTCGAACTGTTCGTCGGCGACTTCGCGCGAGTGGCCACAGACGAAGGCCGCGCCACCTATCTGCCGAACCTCTTCTCCTCAACCTTCAAGGGACATCGCGACGGACGTGCCGAAGAGCGTCCAGTAGATGTCTTCCTCGTATCCGTCACACCACCTGACGAGGACGGCTACGTACAGTTCGGCGCTCACAATTGGAACAAGCGCCTTTATGTGCGCGCCGCCCGGAAGACAATTGCGGAAGTGGATCCAGGGCTTCGCTCCGTCTGTGGTGACAACAAAATCCACGTATCCGAGTTCACCCGCTTCGTTGAGGTCCCACCGGTCGAGATCACGCGGTCGATGGTGGATCGCTGGTTGAGCCGCGTCGAGGACGAGGCGCTCAAGGCCGAGTACCTGTCGGTCGTTGACGATCTCGGGGAGGATTTGGACCGCCTCATCGTCATCGGCCCCGCCATGACCCACGTCTCTCCACACCAGGTTCGGCTGGCGCTCGGCCTTGCACCCCCGCCTGAGGTCGCCCGGACCATCGCCGGATACGTTGGTGAGATCATCCCAAACGGCGCCACACTCCAGATCGGCGTCGGTGAACCAAGCGTATACCTGGCGCGCGCTGGCGCCTTCGATACCAAGCACGACCTCGGCCTGCACACGGAAATGGTGATTCCGGGTATCGCCCGCCTCGTCGAGGAGGGAGTCATTAACGGCAAAAAGAAGGCGCTCCACCAGGACACGGCCGTGGCCGTCGCCTGGTCGGGGTCAGACTCGGAAGACCTTAAGATCGTAACCAACAACCCGAAGTTCGAAGTCTACGACCCGGACTACGTGCTGGACGTCCGCGTCGCTTCCCAGAACGACAACTTCCATTCCCTGAACAACGCCATCTCGATCGACCTGATCGGCCAGATCAACGCCGAGACGGTGTTCGGCGGCCGGCTGATCAACGGCACGGGCGGCCAGCCGGAAACCCACATGTCCGCCGTACTCTCACGCGGTGGGCGGGCGATAACCATGCTTCCGTCAACAGCGATGGGCGGTGCCGTCTCGCGCATCGTCGCTGCTCACGAGTCTGGGACCATCGTCACCATCCCCCGTTATTTCGCGGATACCATCGTCACGGAGTACGGAGTTGCGCGCCTGTGGGGCAAGAACCACCGCCAGCGCGCCCAGGAATTGATCGCCGTCGCCCACCCCGATTTCCGCGCCGAGCTTCGCGAAGAAGCGAAGCGTTCGCTTGGGGAGTGGTGACCATGAGGATCGGCGCACACGTCTCCACCTCTGGCGGTACCGACAAGGCCATAGATCGCGCCGTCGACATCGGAGCCGAAGCCATCCAGATCTTCTCCGGCGCCCCGCAGGCCTGGAGACGGAAGTCCTACAAGGCGGACGAGGTCGCCGAATTCAAGAAGAAGTCAGCGGAGAAGGACGTGGGTCCCGCCTTCATCCACGGGCTCTACCTCGTCAATCTCGCCAGCCAGAATCCCGACCTGATCGTGAAGTCGTTCACCGCGCTTGTGGAGGAGATGCAGGCTGCGTCGCTGATCGGCGCGAAGGGTGTCATCTTCCACCTCGGCAGTCACAAGGGAGCCGGCTACGAGGCCTGCGTGGACCAGGTGATCGACCAATGCCGCAAGGTGCTGGCCGCGACGCCGGATGACGCCTGGCTCATCCTGGAGAACAGTGCGGGCATGGGCGGCGCAATCGGATCAAAGTTCGCCGAACTCGGCCGCATCGCGCGCGACAGCGGCAGCGACCGCGTCAAAGTCTGCCTCGACACCTGCCATACCTTCGCCGCCGGTTACGATATGGCCACTCCGGACGGTCTCGCGGCAACCATGGACGAATTCGATCGCGAGATCGGGTTGGAGCGCCTTGTCGCTGTTCACGCCAACGACTCGAAGGCGCCCCTCGCGGGCGGCCTGGACCGTCACGCCAATATCGGCGAAGGCCACATCGGGCGCGACGGCTTCGCCAACATCATGTCGCACCCGGCGTTCGCTGATGTGCCCTTCCTGCTCGAGGTACCGGGCTTTGACAACGAAGGGCCGGATGCGAAGAACGTAGCGATCCTCAAGGAGCTGCGGGAAGTCGCCCTGAACCGCTAGCGGCGCCCGGCAGGCTGCACCGAATACGCCTCGGTCATCATATCGACGAACGCCTGCACCGTCCGCGACCGCTTTCGGTTCCGGCGCACAATCAGCGAGATCGGCCTGCGGATTGGCGGAATGTCAGTCAACTCCACCTCCACCAGGGTCCCGGCTGCAAGCTCCCGCTCGGCTGTAACTCGCGGCACGAGCGCTACGCCCATCCCTTCTTCCACCATCCGCTTCGTCGCCTCCAGGGAGTCAAGTTCCATCGCCACGTTGGGAATGACCGACGCCTTCCGGAAAAGGTCGTGGATCATCCCGTAGTAAGACGATCCCCGGTCAAAAAGAACGATCGGCTCTCGGGCGGCTTCCGCGATCGTGGCGCGTCGGGTCCTGGCGAACGTGTGGTCGGGATAGGCCACCAGCACAATGTGGTCTTCATACAGCGTCACCTCGTCAAGGTCCGGACCCGCCAGCGTCCTCACGATCGCCACCTGCACCTCGTCCGTCAACAGCATGTTAAGCATCTGCTCGGACCGGCCCGTCCGGACCACCACGTCCACGCCGGGGAACTCTTGCGTGAAGCGGTGCAGGATACCGGGAAGCACGTAAGTCGATATTGTGATCGCTGCTCCAACGCGCAGCGATCCGGCCTGTACGTGCCGCACCTCTTCCACAGCGTCCTTCGCCTCCTGGAGTGACTGCAGGATGCGGTCTGCGTAGGGAAGGAAGATGCGGCCGGCGTCCGTAAGGCCCACGCCGCGGCCGCCCCTCTCGAACAGCTCCTCACCCATCTCCCGCTCCAGGGCCTGGATACGCGCGGTTATCGACGGCTGCGTGAGCTGCAGCACCTCCGCCGCACGGCTGAACGAACGGTTGCCCGCAACCTGCACGAAGGCCTCAATCTGTCCAAAATCCATGAAAATATCCGTCTAAGGTATTGGCGATTCCTATCGCACCTATGCGCCAGAATAAACGGGTACCGCCATAACGGTCAAGGCCGCGCATACTGTCATCCCGGGCGGGACAAGGCTCGTATCGGGCCAATCGCCTCGTCGCCGGGATCTGGGGCTCTCACTCTGTCATTCTGGCCGCAACCAAAATCTGGCGGGGTTGGAGCGGCGTCCACCAGGGCCCCCCGGCGAGCCTAGCTGCCTTCGGTGCGCTCTGCCCGCGACCGCCACTGGTCGCTCGTCTCGTTCGACTTGAACCAGTCGGCGTTGATCTCCACGTACTGCTTCCACTGGTCCGGCACGTCGTCCTCGAAGAAGATCGCGTTCACCGGGCACACGGTCTCACAGGCCGCGCAGTCGATACACGTCTCCGGGTTGATGAAGTACTGCCCGTCCTCCGCGTTTGAGTGGATGCAGTCCACGGGGCAAACATCAACGCAAGACGCGTCCTTGGTGTCGATGCAGGGTTCCGTGATTACGTACGTCATCGCTGTGAGACCCGTCTCATTCGACGGTTGGCGCTCATTTTACCCGCCCGGCGGCGAACCGCTCAACACAGCAGCTATTCCGGGACAACCCCCCGCTTCGTCACCACAACCTCACCCTGCACCCGCGCCTGGCACGCCAGCCTGACCTTCCCCGAGCGGACTGTCGCCTCACCTCGGTCTTCCGCCAGGGTTCGGTGCTCCGACCTTCCCATCGAGTCCAGGTTCTCTAAACCATCCTCGATCACACAGGCGCAGCTCGTACAGGTCCCCTGCCCCCCACAGGTCGTGGGCCAGTAGTAGCCGTGCTCGTGGGCGGCGTCCATGATCGTCTGACCGTCCTCGGCCTCGAAGACGATCTCATCCGGCAGGACACGTACCGTCGGCATTGGCCGAATCGTAGCACAGGCCTCCCGCCGGCCTATCGGGCGATCGGCTCAAACAGGGCCTCGCCGTACTCGTCCCGCCCGAATTCCGCGATGATCTCCTGGGCCGTGCCTGTCATGAACTCCAGCCACGCGTCGGCCACGCCGGCGTTGACGCCGTCCAACCTGTCCGAGTCCAGGCGTACCAGCGAGTAGACGTTGGGGTTATCCGTGTCCCTGAACAACTCCGCCATCTGCACCCGCTCCATCAGCGCCACGAACGTAGCGCTGTCGGTCAGCGTATAGGCGCCGCCATCGCTGGCAACCAACAGATTCTGCCCCTGACCCGTGGCGGACTGCGTGTACCAGTCCCGCGCCACCGGGTCTATTCCCGCAGACGCCCAGTACTGCATCTCCCGGCGATGTGTGCCGGAGCCGTCGCCCCTGCTCACAAAGGCCTCACCAGAAGTCGCGATCAACCGGAGAGCCCCCTCCACAGTCGCCGCCGCTCCAACACCGGCGGGGTCGTCATCCGGCCCCGCCAGGAGAAAGAAGTTCTGCATCACGGGCGTCCTGTCCATTCCGTATCCCTGGGCGATCAGCGCCTCCTCGTCCACCGGTGAGTGAGTAAGCAGAACGTCGAATTCGCCCCTTCGCGCCTGCTCCAGGATCTGCCCGGAACCACCCACAATCGGCTTCACGTTATAGTCGTACCGCGCCTCAAACCCCTCGACGAGCACGTCCAGCAACCCAGAATCCTGGACGCTCGTCGTCACACCCAGTAACAACTCCGGTTCACCGCTGCCGCAGCCCGGACCGGCAACAAATGAGCTCACCAATGCGATGACGAGGAGAGGGAGGAGTCTAAGCATGGGAATGCGCTCGTGGGCATGATATTGGCCCGGCGATCGCGTGCGCTAGCAACTGGCCATACTTTCACTGTCCCCGCCGTCCTGCTTTCCGTATACTGAGCCCAAGCTCAGGAGGAACCCACATGAAGCCAATCCCCGAGGGAACAGCCGACGAAATGACCATCGAGACGACGCCGGACATGGGGGTCAAGCACCTCCCGATGCCGATGTACTCCACCCCCACAATGGTCGGACACTTCGAGGGCCTCTGCCTGAAGATGATGATCCCGTTCCTCGAAGCCACCGAGAGTTCGGTCGGCTACAAGGTAGACATCAAGCACTCCGCGCCTACACCCATCGGGATGAGCGTCACGATCAAGGCCCGCATCGCTGAGTCTGACGAGCGGAAGGCGATCTTTGACGTAGAGGCCTACAACCAAACCGGCGCCAAGATCGGCGAAGGGCGCCACGAGCGCCGCGCGATCGACATCAGCCGCTTCGCCAAACCGTCCTAGAAGATGCCTCTAACCGTCGCCGACCTTGAAAAGGGCCACCAATTCCCGCCGGTCGAGTTCGACCTGTCACAGGAGTGGGTCTCCGAGTACACAAAAGCCGTCGGCGACACCGCCATCTCCCGCCTCGGTTCCGATGTAGTCCCACCAATGGCCAT
>JBDSHD010000317.1:0-4660 GCA_039918655.1 Dehalococcoidia bacterium
GGGGGATAGCGCTGAGACTGGCGATGTTTGCGGTAGCGATCATGGGCGCGGCAGTACTGGCGGACGCGGGGCCGATCCTGGGCGCGCTGGGGAGCCTGGCGTTCATCGGGGTGCTGGGCGCGGCCGGATTTGCGGTGGCGTCACGGGCGTGGCGGTGGGCGCCGGTGGTTGGGGGGAAGGCGCAGCGGTTCGCGGGGCGGCGGTCGCACGCGCTCGATTACGTTTGGATGCTGGCGCGGCTTTCGATTAGCTAGGGAACAGCGGATTGCCTACGGCGTAGCGGATAAGCGGAACAACGGATTGCCTACGGCGTAGCGGATAAGCGGATTCAGTCTCATCACGATGAGCGGAAAAGGGCGGGTTTGAAACCCGCCCGTACGTATTTTGGGGGATGACGTTAGTGGCCGTGGGCGAGGAGCCATTTGGCGTCGAGGGATTGGCCGTAGCCGGACCAGGCTTCGAATTCGGTGACGAGGAGGGCTTCGTCCGGGGTTAGTTGGTCGCGGAGGGCGTCTCGGAGTTGTTCTGCATTCAGGGGTGTGTAGACGATGTGGGCGTCGTCGCCGAGGGGGCGGATGCCGGTTTGCGGGACCATGTCAGCAAGTTGGCCGGCGATGATTGTGCAGAGGTTGCGGCGCGGGGACCAGGCGATGATGCATTTGAGGGTGGACGCTGCGTCGTCGTCGGTCACTGGCGGAGGTAGGCGTCGAACCAGTCGATGCAGCGGGGCCAGGCGTCTTCGGCGGCTTCCGGGCGGTAGCTGGGACGGCCGGCGGCCATGAAGGCGTGGCCGGCGCCGGGGTAGGAATGGAACTCGTGGATCTTGTCCAGGCGGGTCATCTCGGCGTCGATTTTGGCGACGTCTGCGAGGTTTGGGTTGGGGTCGGCTTCGCCGAAGAGGCCGAGGATGGGGCAGGTTATGCCGCCTGTGAGGCTGAAGGGGGTAGGGCCGTCGCCCCAGGGGGTCATGATGTTGCCGCCGTAGAAGACGACGGCGGCTTTGAAGGCGCGGTTGCTCGCGGCCATGAGGTAGGCGACGCGGCCGCCCATGCAGAAGCCGGTGATGCCGAGACGGCGGCCGTCGACTTCGCGGAGGGATTGGGCGTGGCCGACGGCGGCGTTGACGTCGGGGACGATGTTAGCGTCACGGAGGCGGCTCATGCGGGTCATGGGGTCGTCTTTGGAGCCGGGTTCTTCGCGGTGGTAGAGATCGGGGGCGACAGCGACGAAGCCGTCGCCGGTAATCCGGTTGCACATGGTCTGGATGAAGTCGTCGACGCCGCCGGCGTGCTGGATGACGATGATGCCGGGGAGGCTGGCGGCGCCGGCGGGGGCGCTGACGTAGGCGGGCATGGGGCCGCCGGGGGTTTGGACTGTGTCCCAGCGTGATGGCATGGCGTGAATTATGAGGGGTGAAGGGTGAATAGTGAAGGGCGCAGGGTGAAAGGTGGGGGGTCGCTCAAGCACCGGGGTGGGGATGCGATCCACCCCCACAGCGACCATCCGCTCCCTTTGCTTGACCCGACGGAACAAAGGAGAGGAGCGCCCACGAGGTGGGCGCTCCCTCAACTCATACACTTTTGGTGCTGCGGGCCTCTAGCCGTCCTCGGCGCTCAGCAGCCCGTCGAGCTTGGTGCGGATGTTTTCAATCGTGTCACCGGTCTTCTCCTTGATCCGGCCGATGAGGTTCTCCGAGTCGCCTTTGGCCTGCTCGAAGTCGTCGTCCGTGAGGTCACCCCAGGTTGAGCGGATACGACCTCGCGCGCGCTCGATTTGGCCTTCAGTCTTCAGGTCTGCCATGGTTCCGTCCTCCTTCTTTTTGAGTTCGCCGGTTAGCGAAGATATCAGTGGTCTTCATCAGCCTCGAGACATGAACAGGGGGCCCTCATTTCCGGGGGCTCCTGAGCCGGAGCCGTTCAGGCTCAACTGTGTCCGCGTCCGTAAAACCCGCCACCGAGGGCCAGCAGTACGACCACGATAAGCAAGAGGAAAAACAGGGGCGACACCGCTACTCCGAGTCCACCGAACAGGACTATGAAGAGCAGTGCGATCAATAGCAGTGCTAACATGATATTCTCCTTTCCTTCCAAATTAGCCGGTCTCTATGCCGAATTGTTTCTACGGGATTGTTTCTACGGGCTGGCTTGCGGCTCTTCGCCGCCGCCGCCGCCGTCGATATCGCCTTCGATATCAACATCGGTGCCGCCATCCGTGCCTTCTTCCGTTCCGGTTCCCGGATTGACGACGTTGTCGTCATCCCAGGGCGCCCAGGCGAACAGCGCGATAAGCAGCACAACCGCGACCAGTACGGTCACAATCATTGCCATAATCCACGCTGCCGCGCCGCTCGCTGAGTCTCCATCATGGTGGTGTACACTCATTGGTTTTCCCTCCTTTCTACAACCACAGTAACCACGGGACCGTTGCGCCCGAGTAACCGCCGCGCGTGTGTCGATTGCGGCAGCGTTGCAATGCCCGCTCAGGAAATCGAGCGCCGAGTGAGGAAGATCAGCGTGGCGATAGCTACGGGCCCCGCTCCCACCAGGAAGGCCCCGGTTCCCAGCAGGTCCCAGAGCGCCAGTGTCAGACTCAAGTACAGGCCGGTGCCGAGCAGCGGAAATCCGGCAGTTATGAATGCGTGGCTCCGGATCTGGAACTTTTCCCAGTCCGCGTAGGGAAAGCGCAGCCTGTGGTACGCCACCGGCAGGATGAAGACGGTCGCGGCACTCGCGACCGACGTCAGCGCGATTGCAGCAAGTCACTCCTTTGTGCCGGAAGAGTCGTTGCCCGCCGTCGACAGAGGAACCCGAAGAGCAGGACCGAAACCGTGGTGAGAAGGACGAGCTCGGTGAGTATATCGTGGTAGCTGTCCGTGACAACATCGCTTCTCGTTTCCGCTCTTCGGGACTCAGAGACGCCGGAGGACTTCCGGCTGCGCGACGACATGAGCCGCAGCTATCCGCGTATCCGGAGCGGGCCAGCCAGAGGAATCCGAACAGGATTACCAGGGCCAGCGCCAGGAAGAAGGCCCTGGCGACAAGAATGCCCAGACTCCCGAAGAGGAGGATCTATCAGGACAGTGATCAGGCGCATCGAGCCTCCTCACGCCTTGCGACTAGCACCAGGCCGGGCCGCATCTCCGTAACTATGCGCCTCAGCGAACGCAACGCCCGGAAACGCAGCGACTTAACCGCACCCTCTTTCCGCCCGATCAAACTCGCTATCGTCGCCGTATCGTGGCCGTCAAAGTATCGGAGCACGATCACTCGTCTCTGGTAGGCTGGCAGGCGGTCTACCGCTTCCCGCACCGCCACGGCCGCCAGGCGTCGCTCCACCTGGTCATCGGCCCCCGATTCTGACGCCACATCCCAGTTCAGGGGGCGCTCGCCGCGGCGCCGGTTCCGGCGAGAGATATCGATCAGTCTGTTGCGGGCGATCCGGAATACCCAGGCTGAAAGCGGTGCTGCGCCGATCTGGTACCGGTCTATCGACTCCAGCACCGAGGCCATAACGTCGGCGGCAAAGTCCTCAGCGGCGCAGGCGTCACCAAGGTGCTTGAATCCGTACCTCGCTAGCTTTGGGAAGAAATCCTCGTGCAGCTGCGAGAGCGCCACTGGATCGCGCGCCCTGGCAGCGAGTACGAGGGACTCCTCCGTCGCGGTGACGCTCATCGTGCCTGCGCTTGCCGTGCGATCGAGCGGGTATCCCACCCGAGTGACTTCCCCCAACGTGATCCGTTGGAGGAAGTCGCCTGCCGGTCGAACTCCAGGGTCAGGCTTTGCGCACTCGCATGCCCGTTCGCAGCCGGCACCGACCAGACACCGTTGCCGCGGACCTTACCGGCTGTGTGCCCGCAGAACAGGCAGGCGGCGGCACCCGCCCGGAGATACCCCGCACCCAGGTCCCCTAAACACATCGGACAGGTGCCGCCGAATACCCTCATCTTCGGCCCCTTCTAGTGGTCGTGAGCCGTTCGCTCAGTCTGAGCTGTACGCGTTACACTCGAGCGCTCGCCGGCTGCCGACGAGGGAAAGGACGTTATGGCGCTCAGGAGGATCACGAAGAGGCCGGCCGCGACTGCGTAGACGACCATCGCGATCACCGTCGCGTACTCGAACGTCCCGTCATTGCCCACGGAACCGTTGGCGATGATGCCGCCGAACGGATCGACCAGCCAGTTTGTGGAGTCGTAGATGAACTCAACGAAATTGTTGGCCGGGTTCGCCCCCGCGGCCAGAAATCCCAGCCGGAAGGCCAGCATCGTCTCGACGATCGCCAGGATTGCGAACAGCACCATGCTGATCGTCCGAATGAAACCTTGAGTCATGGACCACGGGTTGGCGTGCACTACCCGTTCTTCGCCAACCGTTTCAAACTCTTCCCGCCCGGTTACAGCCGGCGTCGTCTCGGACGTCACCACCGTCCGCCTCCCATCACCATCCGTGTCGTCAATTCGCTCTTCTACTCGTTCAGTTCTCATGCCCGTTCTCCTTTCATTGATCGAGGCAAGATTCGTTTGTTGTGTGGGTCGTAATCAGAGTGCTCATGCTTCTTGATGCGGGGCATTCGCCGCACCTCCTCCGCGCGAAATCGCGGATGCCAATGTCTACGGGGTGTTGGGCGTGTTGGCCGTGTTGGGGATGGTGCCGCGCCAGGCGCC
>JBDSHD010000318.1:0-11014 GCA_039918655.1 Dehalococcoidia bacterium
ATATGTGTTGCCCCACCAGCGACGGCGCCGCGGCCGCGATACTGATGTCGGCCGAAAAGGCGAAGCAGTACACAAGCAAGCCGGTCTGGGTGGCAGCTTCAACCCTCACCTCTGACCCGTACACCGATCGCAACCCCACGATGTTCGACATCAACACCGTCACCCGCAACGCCGCGAAAATAGCGTACGAGACGGCAGGCATCGGACCAGAGGACCTGGACATGGTGGAGTTGCACGACTGTTTCGCCACGGCCGAACTCGTTCACTACGAGAACCTCTTCCTCTGTGGAGAGGGCGAAGCGGGCCGCATGATCGACGAGAAGGAGACGTACAACGGCGGCAAGATCCCGGTCAACGTCAGCGGTGGCCTCCTTTCCAAGGGCCACCCGCTCGGCGCCACTGGCGTCGCGAACATCGTCGAAGTCGTCTGGCACCTCCGCGAGGAGGCTGGCGAGCGGCAGGTAAAGGGCGCGAAGGTGGGCCTCGCCCACGTCATCGGCCTGGGCTCTGCCTGCACGATCCACATCCTCAAGGCTTAAGTCAGTACACTCCGCACTCTAAGCGGGGGCCCTTGCCGGGGCTCCCGCTTCTTGTTGTCCGGTGGGAGCCTCCTACCATCAATCGCCGGGTAATCCCCAAAGTCACTAACCCGGAGAGCGAATAAATGTGACCGGGATCATAGTCCTTTGCGGCAAACCTAACGGACGATTTACAATGCGTCGAAAGGAGACCACATGACAGCCACAACCCTGCCCGGAAGAGCGCATGCCACCGACCGGCACGATGGTGCAGCGCTCAGGGGAATCCTGGACAGAGTTAGCCCCGAATATGTGAAAGCCGACTAACCCCCGGTGGAAGTCACTTTCCTCGGTTCCAGTAATGCCTTCGCGTCAGAAGGGCGGGCTTTCAGTTCCTTTCTGGTCGACGGCAAATACCAGTTTGACGCTCCGCCAACGCTCCTGCCTCAGCTTAAGCGGCTGAACGTACCGCTCGAAGAGATCGAAGTCATCTTCATCTCTCATGCGCACGGCGACCACTTCGTCGGCCTCCCCTTCCTCCTCCTCGAATACGTCTACATGACACCGCGGACCACCGATCTCCACATCGTCGGACCTCCCGGTTGCGAGGAGTGGCTGGAGGATTTCTCCGCGCGCGTCTACAAGAACATCAGGCAGGATGCCGGTTATCGCCGCGTCTACCACGATGCCCAACCGGGAACCGTTCAGAAGGCTGGCTCTCTGGAGTTCGAGGCCTTCCCGATGAACCATGTCAAAGCCGACGGGCTCCTCGCCATGGGCTACCGCGTTCGCATCGGCGACAAAACGATCGCCTACACCGGCGACACGATGTTCTGCGAAGAAGTCGTGCAGCTCGGAGACGGTTCCGACGTCTACGTCGTCGACTGTACGTATCCCGACGGCGGTGGGCCGGAGCACATGGGCTTTTCAGACATACAGGTAATCCGCGACCGAATCACGCCTGAGACAACGATCATCCTCACCCACATGAAGACAAAGCCCCAAATTAACGGCCTCGCCAACACCCTCATCGCCGACGACCTCAAGACCTTCACTTTCTAGCAATCCCCCAATTTGTTTGGAAGCCCCGGAACCTGCTAGCCTCGCCTCAATGAACGCAACGATCGCAGTGCTCGGAGCCGGCAATATGGGGACGGCATTGGCTCAGGTCATTAGCGGGAACGGTCACCACGTGCGTCTTTGGAGCATCGAGCACGATGTCCTGGAGGAGATCCGCGATCGCCACCTCAACACGAAGTACCTTGACGACATCCGCCTCCACGAAGGTATCAGTGCCGTCTGGGACTTGGGCGACGCCATCCCGGATGCTGAGATCGTGCTCGTCAGTGTTCCATCTCAGGTCGTCCCCAGACTCGCAAAGGATCTCGCCCCACTGGTCGCGGACGGCCAGATCATCCTGAACGTCGCCAAAGGACTGGAGGCCGGTACCCATCGCCGGATGAGTGAGGCGATCACTGCCGAATTGGGGGAATCACACGCTCCCTTCACCGGAAGCATGGGTGGCCCAGCAATTGCAATCGAGATGGCCCGAGGAGTGCCAATGGCGATAATCGCAGCTGTCCCGGATGGAGGGGCGCGGGCGACTCTACAACAGGTGCTCCAAAACGAAGCGCTTAAGGTAGAGGTGACTGATGACGTGGTCGGCCTAGAGCTCTGCGCCACGCTGAAGAACGTCTACGCCATCGCCCTCGGAATCTGCGATGGCCTCACCTACGGCACGAACACCAAGGCGTTCCTGGCGAACCTGGCACTCGCCGAGATGGCCGCGATCACGGGCGCGTTGGGCGGACGAAACACTACCGTATACGGGCTTGCCGGCCTGGGTGACCTCCTCACCACCGGGTTCAGCGAGCACAGCCGCAACCGCACACTCGGCGAGCAGATCGGGAGCGCGGCGAACTGGCAGCACTTTCTCCGCACCCACACAGTGGAAGGCGTTGGCGCCTGCCGCGCGGTGAAGGAATTGATCGACGGCCGCAATCTGTCCACGCCGCTACTCGATCTGATTCACGGGGTTCTCTTCGATGAACGCCCTGCAGCCAAGGCGACACGCCGTTTCTTCCGCGAGTTCTCCTACGGTTGATCCACCGTTATCGCGGCACTAGTTGAACCATCCCGGACCGGGTAGCAGGTTCCGGCCCGGCAACGCCTCGACCGCGAAATAGACCCCGATATAACAGACCGCAAATAGCATCGCCAGCCAGGCGATCGGGAACACTTCTTCGGTCATCCGGATCCATTCACCGTCAGTCACCTCAATGGGCTCGCTCATTTCAGGCTCGCTCGTTTCGGCCTGAACCACCAGTGCGATGTCTCTCCTGGCAAGTCGTGCCCTCGGTGGCGTCTCAGGTGTCTTAACCGGTTCACGGAACCGTGGTTTCCTCTCCGTTTTCTCGGCTACCGCACCCTCCGCACCCAACTCAACCCCGCAATGAGGGCAGAAACGCGCCGATGCCGGCAGCTCGCTCCCACAGGAAGGACACAGATTCATCATCGGACGCCACCTCCAACGCTCACGCGTTAGCCTCACGGCGCGCTCGCCACGCCGGCGACAAGGATCTCAACCGCTCGACGATACTCGGCAGCGTTTCCAGCACGTAGTCGATCTGCTCAAGTGTATTGTCCATCCCAACGGTGAAACGCACGCTGCCCCGCGCCAGTTGCTCCGGAACACCCATCGCCGTGAGCACATGTGACGGCTCGAGTGACCCTGACGTGCAAGCAGAGCCGCTGGAGCAGGCGATTCCGGCCAGGTCGAGCGCCATCAAGATCGCCTCGCCCTCGATCTGCTCGAAACAGCACGAGAAGTTGTTGGAGGCCCGACGCGACGCATCCAAAGGCCCTGTGACCTGGACGCCTTCGATCCTCTCCAGCACCCCATGCATCAGCCGGTCGCGCGCCTCCCGGTAATTCGCATTCCGCGAATCAAACTGCTCGTACGCCAGCGAGAGTGCCTTCGCCATCCCCACGGCGCTTGCAACATTCTCGGTGCCGGCCCGGCGGTTCTTCTCCTGCGCGCCTCCAAGCTGCTGAGCCAGGAGTGGCGTCCGGGGCCGCACATAAAGCGCCCCAACTCCCTTCGGCCCGTAGAACTTATGAGCAGACAGCGAAAGCATGTCCACACCTAGCTGATCCACGTTGATGTCCAGGATTCCCGCCGCCTGCACCGCGTCCGTATGAAACACCGCGCGGGGGTTGATCTCCTTGACCAGCCTAGCGGCCTCCGTCACCGTCTCGATCGTCCCGACCTCGTTGTTGACCAACATGAGGCTGACCAGGACCGTGTCCTCCGTTACCGCCTCTCGCAGCTCCTCCATATCGATGAAACCTTCGGCATCCACTCCGAGGTATGTGACCGAGAAGCCCTCTTGCTCGAGCCGTTCAGCGGCGTGGAGGACGGCATGATGCTCAATTTGCGTGGTAACGACGTGGTCACCGCGCCCGGCTCGGCGGGCCGCCCACGCAGCTCCGCGCAGCGCCAGGTTGTCTGACTCGCTTCCGCCCGATGTGAAGATCACATCCTGGGGTCGGCAGGCGAGTACCTCTCCGATCGACTTCCGAGCCGTCTCCAGGCCGCGGCGCGCTTCCTGCGCCTCTGCGTAGATGCTCGACGGATTGCCCCACCCGTCTCGCAGATACGGCAACATGGCCTCCAGGACCGAGGTATCCAACGGGGTCGTCGCTGCATGGTCCAGGTAGATGCGCCCAATCACCACATCATTGTAGCGTCGTGCCTGATATCCATCTGATTTGAAGACGGACAGTATGGGTGCTAGAATCAAGTTAGATTTAGACAGTCAGATGTTTGTTTATTCCCCCGCCCCATACGGGAGAAGAGGACCAGTGGCCACAAAAGAACCGAAGGTAATCTCCAGGACCTCCGAAATCGAGTCGGAGTACAAGTGGGGATTCGTCACGGAGATTGAAGAGGAGCGCGCCCCAAAGGGGCTGAGCGAGGACATCGTCCGCCTCATCTCGTCCAAGAAGGAAGAGCCGGAGTGGATGCTTGAATGGCGCTTGCGCTCTTACCGTCATTGGCTCACGCAGGAGGACAAAGAACCCCTGTGGGCGAAGGTCACCTTCCCACCGATCGATTACCAGGACGTCTACTACTACGCGGCGCCGAAGCCGAAGGGCGATGCCCCGAAGAACCTCGACGAAGTGGATCCGGAACTGGTCGAGGCCTTCAACAAGCTCGGCATCCCGATCGAAGAGCAGAAGCGGATGACCGGTGTCGCGGTCGACGCCGTATTCGACAGTGTCTCCGTGGCCACGACCTTCCAGAAGCAGTTGGAAGAGCTGGGCGTCATCTTCTGCCCAATCAGCGAAGCGATTCGTAAGCACCCGGATATCGTGAAGAAATACATCGGATCGGTCGTGCCCTACACCGACAACTTCTACGCCACCCTTAATTCAGCCGTCTTCTCGGACGGCACGTTCTGCTACGTCCCGCCGGGCGTGCGCTGCCCGATTGAGCTGATGACCTACTTCCGGATCAACGCGGAGGAGACCGGCCAGTTCGAGCGCACCCTCATCGTCGCGGACAAGGGCAGCTACGTCAGTTACCTGGAGGGTTGCACCGCTCCGATGCGGAAGACCAACCAGTTGCACGCCGCCGTCGTGGAACTCGTGGCGTTGGACGACGCCGAGATTAAGTATTCGACCCTTCAGAACTGGTACCCCGGCGACAAGGAAGGTAAGGGCGGCGTCTACAACTTCGTCACCAAGCGCGGCAAATGCGCCGGACGCAACTCCAAGATTTCGTGGACGCAGGTCGAGACCGGCTCCGCGATCACCTGGAAGTACCCAAGCTGCATCCTCCAGGGCGACAACTCGGTTGGTGAGTTCTACTCGGTAGCGCTCGTCAACAACTACCAGCAGGCGGATACCGGGACGAAGATGATCCACATCGGCAAGAACACCAGGAGCACGATCATCGCGAAAGGCATCTCCGCCGGCCACGGTCAAGGTACTTACCGCGGCCTCGTCCGCATCCAGCCGACAGCCGTCGGGGCGCGAAATTTCACGCGCTGCGACTCTTTGCTGATCGGCAGTGAGTGCGGCGCTCACACCGTCCCGTACATCGAGGTCAAGGAACCGACCGCCCACCTGGAGCACGAGGCCACGACCTCAAAGATTAGCGATGACCAACTCTTCTACCTGATGTCGCGGGGCATCCCTGAAGAGGACGCCCAGTACATGATCATCAACGGCTTCTGCAAAGGCGTCTTTCAGGAGCTTCCCTTTGAGTTTGCGATGGAGGCCTCGCAGTTACTCAGGGTCTCCCTGGAAGGAGCGGTCGGATAGTGCCCCTGCTTGAAGTACGCAACCTACATGTCTCTGTTGCCGGTAACGAGATCCTTAAGGGTCTCGACCTGACGGTTAACATCGGCGAAGTGCACGCCATCATGGGTCCGAACGGGTCCGGGAAAAGCACGCTCACGAACGTCATCTCCGGGCGCCCCGGTTACGAGGTGACGTCAGGCGAGGTCCTGTTCAATGGTGAGAGCATCATGCACATGCTGCCGGACGAGAGGTCTCGAGCAGGCATCTTTCTCGCCTTGCAGTATCCCGTCGAACTTCCCGGGATTCGGAACCGCGAGTTCCTCCGCACCGCAGTCGATGCCCTGCGGAAGACCCGCGGTGAAGATAAGATGCCGATCCGTGAGTTCAACAAGATGCTGGAGGCGAAAGCGAAGGCACTTGGCTTCGACGCCGACATGTTGAAGCGAAACGTCAACGAGGGCTTTTCTGGCGGGGAAAAGAAGCGCAACGAGGTACTGCAACTCGCCGTCCTCGACCCGAAGCTCGCACTTATGGACGAGACGGACTCCGGCCTGGATATCGACGCGCTGAAAGTCGCCTCCGAGGGCGTGAACCGGTTCCGCGGTCCCGACAAAGGTATCGTGCTGGTGACTCACTACCAACGCATCCTCAACTACATCACTCCCGACTTCGTGCACGTGTTGATCGACGGCCGAATCGTTCGATCCGGCTCGCGCGAACTCGCATTGGAGCTTGAAGCCCGCGGCTACGACTGGCTAAGAGAAGAGGTCGAGGCCGGGTCGAGCGCCTAGCGCCCCTGCCCTCCGAATTTTGACGACGATGGCGAACACCTCGACAGGTAGCGACAACTTCAGCGCCGCTTTCGCGGCAGTACAGTCTCGCCCTGACGCCGGACCCGACTGGCTCCGTTCGTTGCGTGAGACCGCCATGCTAAATTTCCAGGAGACGGGCTTCCCAGTTCAGCGAAAAGGCAACGAGGCCTGGAAGTACACCGACCTCCGCGCCCTGGCCCAGACTTCCTTCGCGTATCCGGAAACCCCGGGTTCCGTATCTCCATCCCGGCTCGCAAGCATCCTCCCGTTTGATGATGGCTTCGCGCGGATCACGTTCGTCGACGGTCGCTTTGCCGCCGAACTCAGCACCAGCCTTGATCTGCCCGGGGTGACGATCTCGCCACTCTCACGTGCGCTCGGCAGCAACGGCGCTTCACTGCGCCAACACTTCGGGCCGGGCCAAGACCGTCCTGAGGACTCCTTCACTTCGCTCAATACTGCCCTCTTCCAGGATGGAGCCCTCATTGAGGTTACCGGCGAGATCGATACCCCTCTCCATGTCGTCTACATCACGTCAGACCAGCCGGGGCCGATCGCTGTCTTCCCCCGAACCATCATCATCGCCCGGCCGATGAGCCGCGTGGCGCTGATCGAGTCCTACGTCAGCGCGGGCGACGGACAGTCGCTCACAGACGCCGTCACTGACATCGTGGTCGAGGATGGCGCAACTGTGGATCACTATCGCCTGCTCGTTGAGAACCCCAAGAGCTACCACGTCGGCCGGCTCAACACCGTGCTCCGCCGCGATAGCACCTTCCAGTCCCTCGTCTACGAGACCGGTTCACACCTCGGGAGACTCGATGCCGTCACGTTGTTCGACGACACCGGGTCAAGCGCCAGTCTCCGGGGCCTGTACATCACGTCAGGCGACCAGCACATCGATAACCTCATAACCATCGACCACGCGAAACCCCACAACACTAGCCGCCTGTCCTACAAGGGCATCCTCGACGGGAAGTCCAGCGCCGTTTTCGGGGGCACCGTCTTCGTCCGCAAGGGCGCCGACAAGACCGATTCCCACCAGCAGGACAAGAACCTTCTCCTCTCAGAAGAGGCGGTCGTCAACAGCAAGCCCGCTCTGGAAATCTACGCCGACGACGTCAAGGCCGGTCATGGCGCCACCGCCGGAGCAGTAGCGGACGAGGCCCTTTTCTATATGCAAAGCCGTGGCATCGATGCCGAGACGGCCATGCGTCTGCTCGTCCAGGGATTTGCCAGCGAGATACTGGACGCCGTGGCCATTGAGCCGCTTCGCCTGTGGTTGGAACAGCAGGCGCTCAACGCCCTGCCCCGGTTCGAACAAACAATCAGCGAATGACAAAACTAGACGTTCAGAAGATCCGCGCTGACTTCCCCATCCTGGAACGCCGTGTCCACGGAAAGCCCCTCGTCTACCTCGACAACGCCGCCACCTCCCAGAAGCCACGCCAGGTAATCAAAGCTCTGGTCGACTACTACGAGAACTACAACGCCAACATCCACCGCGCCGTTCACACCCTCGGCGAAGAGGCGACCGCCGCCTACGAAGCGGCCCGCGAGAAGGTCCGCGCATTCATCAACGCGCCGTCAACCGAGTCCGTCATCTTCACGCGGAACACCACGGAAGCCATCAATCTCGTCGCTCATAGTTGGGGCCGTGCCAATATCCAGGAAGGCGATGAGATCCTGCTCACGCAGATGGAGCATCACTCCAACCTCATCCCCTGGCAGCAACTCGCTCGTGAGAAAGGCGCCACGGTGCGCTACGTTCCCGTGACCGCTCAAGGGACGCTGGAGCTGAACGGCCTGGAGAACTTGTTCGACGCCAAAACGAAGATGATGGCACTCCCCCACGTCTCCAACTCGCTCGGTACGATCAATCCCGTCGAAAAGCTCGCCGCTGAAGCTCGCCGCCACGGCGTCATGCTCCTCGTGGACGGCGCCCAGGGCGCCCCACACCTCCCCGTTGACGTCCAGGCCATCGGCGCCGATTTCTACGCTTTCTCATCTCATAAGATGCTCGGCCCGACCGGCGTCGGCGTCCTTTACGGACGCAAGGAGCTTTTGGAGGAGATGGACCCGTTCCTCGGCGGTGGGGAGATGATCCGCAAGGTCACATACGAAGACGCCACCTGGAACGACCTGCCCTGGAAGTTCGAGGCCGGCACACCCAACATCGCCGACGTCATCGCCTTTGGCACCGCAATCGACTACCTGTCAGCGCTCGGCATGGACGCCGTACGCGAGCACGAGGTCGAGATCACGGGCTACGCACTGGAACGGCTGGCCGGAATCGAAGGCATCACACTTTACGGCCCGCCCGATGCTGCCAATCGCGGCGGGGTCGTCTCGTTCAACTTCGATGATCTGCACCCGCACGACATCGGCCAGGTGCTGGATCAGTACGGCGTCGCGATTCGCTCTGGCCACCACTGCACTCAGCCGCTTTGGCGCCACTACGGAGTATCGGGCTCCGCTCGGGCCAGCTTCTACATCTACAACACCCGCGAAGAGGTGGACGCCCTGGCTGATGCTCTCCAGGCGGCCCTCGCCTACTTCAAGAAATAGGCCCAATGCAGGACGAATACCGTAAACAAGAATCAGAGCTTGATGACCTTTACCGGGACATCATCATCGACCATTACCGCAATCCCCGGCACAAGGGCCACCTTGAGTCACCTACCGCCTCCCACGAAGGCCTGAACCCCCTTTGCGGTGACGAGGTGGTGATTGAGGTAACGGTCAGGGACAACAACCTCGCGGAGATCGCCTACTCTGGGTCCGGCTGCTCGATCAGCCAGTCATCTGCGTCGATGATGACGGAGGCCGCCGCCGGCAAGAACCTTCCCGAAATCAAGGCACTCATCGAGGAGTTCACCGGGATGATGCGCAGCACTGAAGAGATTGATTCCGATACGCTCGGCGATCTCGAAGCACTGTCAGGCGTCCGCAAGTTCCCCGTCCGTATCAAGTGCGCCACGCTCGCCTGGCACACCCTCGACGAGGCGTTGAAGGAGTCCAAGGTTGGCTAGTATCACGAGTGCTTGTGATACAATTCCCAATCGTTAGACCATGTCTGAAACGCCCCTGCTCCGCGTCACCGACACCGCCGAGGCCTCCATCGAGGACTCGATCCGGCAGAACGTCCTCCTCACGTCGCTCGAGGGCGTCGTCAACTGGGCGCGGCGATCATCCCTCTGGCCCGTAGCCTTCGGTCTCGCCTGCTGCGCGATCGAGATGATCGCCACCGCCATGCCCCGCTACGACATCTCGCGCTTTGGCGCCGAGTTGTTTCGTCCGTCACCCCGGCAGGCCGACCTCATGATCGTCGCCGGCACGGTCACCTGGAAGATGGCTGTCCCCGTCCGGCGCATTTACCTGCAGATGGCCGAACCGCGTTATGTCATCTCCATGGGCAGTTGCGCCACGATCGGCGGGCCTTTCGCTTACGGTTACAGCACGCTCCCCGGCGTCAACCTCATCATCCCCGTCGATGTCTACGTCCCCGGTTGCCCTCCTCGGCCTGAATCGCTCCTTCAGGGGCTGATGCTCCTCCAGGAGAAGATCAAGCACGAGAGAGTCATTGGCGGCCGGGACGTTAAGATGCCCACCGGCGATTTCTCCCGCTACCTACCCGAAGGTGACCCTGTCCGTCGCGAGCTCGAATCGCTTTTCCCGCCGTACACGCCGCTGGAAGTGCCCAACTTCTCGACCGCGTCGCAGGCGCCGGCGCCAACCGGCCGAGCGTGACCTCGCTCCGGCAGCTCGCCAAGGACTTCACGCCCCTGACTGCGGACTTCCGCTCCGGCGACGCGGCCGTTCGCCTGCTATTGCTCGTTTCGCCCACCTGAAGTTACTGCGTTGACGGCGCGCTCCGTGCGGGCGCCACACTCCGGGCACAGATTCCGGGCGAAGACGTCCGGCAGCATTACGTCTGGCTACCGGTCCTCGCGACGGACGACATCCAGGCCGCCAAGGCAACCGCCATCCAGGTGAACGATCCCGGCGCCCTCCACTTCTGGGACGCCGACCTCACCTTCGCTCGGCACATGGGATCAGCCCTCGCCATCGGTTCGTCGAATGCGCCGGACGGAACAACAACATTGGGGATCGCCTGGGATGTCTACCTGCTGTACGGGCGTGGCGACCAAGAGATAGAGAAACCCGGGTTCTGGATGCATCAACTCGACGTCGAAACAGCTCCCCGCTTTGATCCCGCCGTCCTTGCCAGCAGAGCTCAGGAGATGCTCAGGCAGTAAGTCGCTCTCAGAGCACCTCCCACCTCTCCACCGGCCAATAGCGTATCCATGCCCGCCCCAGCAGATCTGAGCGTCGCACTGGCCCAAACTCCCGGCTGTCGGTGCTCGCCTCGGCGTT